>JAJYGO010000365.1 GCA_021785115.1 Chloroflexota bacterium
CTCGCCGGCCTCTCGCTCGACCCAAACGTGCACATCCAGGAGGTCAAGGCGTTCACCGTCGACATCGTCCCCGGGCGGCGCCCCCGGGGACCCGCGCTCCTCGCGCTCGTCGATGACTACCAGCGCCGTGCAGACCTCAGCGACGAGACGGGGACGGCACCGTGACCGAAACGACCGCGCGCGCCCCCCGGCGCGTGTCCTTCAGCCTGCTCGAACGCGGCGACCCCGCCGACGCGACCGGCTACCGCGCACACCTTGAACGCGTGGGCTTTTTCACCGACACCTCGGTCTGCATCGGCTGCAAGGCCTGCGAGGTCGCCTGCAAGGAGTGGAACGGCGTCCCCGACGACGGCTTCCGCCTCACCGGGATGTCCTTCGACAACACGGGGGGGCTCTCGGGGAACACCTGGCGCCACGTCGCGTTCGTCGAGACCCACGCACCCGCAGCCGACGCGGGCGACGGCGAGCTGCGCTGGCTGATGGCGTCGGACGTCTGCAAGCACTGCACGCACGCCGCCTGCCTCGACGTCTGCCCAACCGGTGCGCTGATCCGTACCGAGTTCGGCACCGTCGTCGTCCAGGACGACGTCTGCAACGGCTGCGGCTACTGCGTGCCCGCCTGCCCCGTAGGGGTGATGGGGCGGCGCGAGGGCGACGGGCGGCGCCGGGTAAAGCGCGGCCTCGGGTCGCGGCGGACCGGCCGTCGCCGCGGCGTTCGTGCTCACGAGCCAGGCGCCCGACGGCGCATCGGGCGCCGACGGCGTCGGGTCTCCAAGGGCCGACACGCTGACCGACAGCCAGTTGACCGTCCGGCCGGTGAGCGCGGACACGCCGGTGACCGGGAACGCGACGGTGGCGCCGGGCTGGAGGTCGTCCACGAGCGCCTCCGAGAGCAGCGGCACCAGCGGACCGTCGGCGGGACCCGGCGCCGCTGCCACGCTGACCACCGTGCGGGACGACGCCGACCCGTCCTCGCCGACCGCGGAGGCGTCGGGGGTCTGGGCCGGCGCCGCTGCCGCCGCGGGGATCGCATCACGCCCCGTGTTCGTGACCAGGATCGCGGCGCCGTCGCCGTCCGGGCTGGGCACGATGTCAACCCGGACCTCGAGGTCGCCGAGCACGCGCACTTCGGCGTCCGGGATGCTGACCCGCTGCGCGGCGGGCAGGGGCGAGCCGTCGGCATCGCGCATGTCCACCCGGAGCGTATAGGCACCAGGCTGGCCGGGCGTCGGGACATCCAGGGTCACCGACCGCGCCGCCGAGCGCTGCCTGGACGCGGCCGCGGCGAACGGCGCTCCGGCAGGCGCGGGACGCTCGACGGCGGATGGGCTCGACGGCGACGGAGCCGCCCCCTCCATGGCGCCGATCGCCGCCGGCACCGCCACGCCCTGCAGGCCGCCGCCCGCCGCGGGGGCAGCCGGGCCCGCGGCGCGCTCGACGGGGATCCACGTCGCCACGAAGTCCACGCCGGACGGGACCGTCCCGCCCGCCCACGCCAGCAGCACCGTCGTCCGGTCGCCGCTGCGGGGCTGGTCGCCCACCACGGGCGTCGCGAAGTCCAGCGACCGACCCCTGATCGCGGGCAGGATGATCGAGCTGGCGAGCCGGCTGATGCTGACGCCCCACTTCTGGGACGAGGACCAGTACTGCTGCATGGCCCGGAGGGTGGGCGCGCCACCCCACCAGCGCCCCCCCGGCGTGAGGTAGAAGTCGCGGATGAACTTCGCCGTCGCGTCGATGTTGGCCGCGAACGTCCGGTAAGCGCTCGCGTAGCGGAACGGGTCGCGGTCGTAGGCGTTGTAGCCGAACAGGTTGTGCTTCACCCGCGCGATGTCGCTCGAGCCCCAGCCCGACTCGTGCATCGCCGCGGCCAGCAGGAAGCGCGCGTTGACGCCGAACGTGCGCTCGGCGCCGATGAAGGCAGCCCCGAGGGGCGGCAGTGAGGTCGCGGACGCGAGGAACTCGTTGATCGCCCAGGCGGACGCCCCGCTCGTGGAGCGCAGGTTCGTGTCCAGGGTGATGGGGCCGCCCACGCGGTACGGCGTCGTGTAGGGCATGCGGGCGTCCGCCGTCGGCGTCGCCAGCACGAGCAGCAGCAGGGCGCCGAGCACCACGAGGATGGAGCGGGGCCGGTGGAGGGTCGTCATCGTCACGCTGGTGCGGCTGGGGGCAGACGCGCGACGACGTCGCCGGGTCAGCATCCGGGACAGCGGGTCCAAGGATCGAGCGTGGCGCCGCGACCCGCTACCGCCCGATCCGGCCAGTACCCTCGCGGCGATCGGGCTACGCGGCCGACTGACGCCGCTCCGCCCCGGCGTGGCCCCGCCGGGACGCTGCCGGTCGCCAACACGCGCTCGGCGGGGGACAATACCGCCATGGACGGCGCCCCGCCATGACCCAACTCCCGTTCGCGTCCCCTGCCGGGTCGGCGGGGGGCGTGGCCGCCGCGGCCCTCAGCAACGAGGAGATCCTGCGCTACAGCCGCCACCTGCTCATGCCCGAGGTCACCCTCGAGGGCCAGCGCCGGCTCAAGGCCGCCAGGGTGCTGTGCGTCGGGGCCGGCGGCCTCGGCTCGCCGCTCCTGCTGTACCTGGCGGCGGCGGGGGTGGGCACGCTGGGCGTGGTCGAGTTCGACGAGGTGGACCTCACCAACCTCCAGCGCCAGGTGCTGTACACGACCGACGACGTCGGCCGCCCGAAGCTCGACGCGGCGGTCGAGCGCCTGCGGGCGCTGAACCCGGACATCACCGTGGTCCCGCACCGCCTGCGCCTCGACAGCGGCAACGTGCTGGAGCTGTTCCGCGGCTACGACGTGGTCGCCGACGGCACTGACAACTTCCCGACCCGGTACCTCGTCAACGACGCCTCCGTGCTCACCGGCCGGCCGAACGTGTACGCGAGCATCTTCCGGTTCGACGGACAGGTCAGCGTGTTCGGCGCTCCCGGCGGCCCCTGCTACCGGTGCCTGTTCCCGGAGCCGCCGCCGCCCGGCCTCGTCCCGTCCTGCGCCGAGGGCGGGGTGCTGGGCGTGCTGCCCGGCATCATCGGCTCGCTCCAGGCGCTCGAGGTGGTCAAGCTGGTCCTGGGCATCGGCGAGCCCCTGGTGGGCCGCCTGGCGATGTTCGACGCCCTGGCGCTCGAGCTGCGCGAGGTTCGGCTGCGACGCGACCCCGAGTGCGCGGTCTGCGGCCCGAACCCCAGCGTCACCGCGCCGATCGACTACGAGGCCTTCTGCGGTGTCCGGGGCGTGGAGGCCGAGGTGGACGCCACGGGGATCCCGGCCGTCTCGGTGCAGGAGTTCCAGCGCCGCCGCCTGGCCGGCGAGGCGCTCACGCTGCTCGACGTCCGGGAGCCGTTCGAGCTCGAGATCGCCCGGATCCCGGGCGCGATCCCGTTCCCGCTCAGCCAGCTGCCGGCCCGCCTCCACGAGCTGGACACCGCCGCCGAGTACACCCTGTCGTGCCACCACGGCACCCGCAGCGCGCAGGCCTACGAGGCGCTGCGCCGGGCCGGCTTCACCAGGCTCCAGATCCTCTCGGGCGGCGTGGACGCGTGGGCGCTGCACGTGGACCCGACGCTGCCGCGGTACTGAGGGACCCTACGCCCGGGCGAGCCCGTCGCCGCGGACCCGGCGCAGCGCCGCCAGGAGCACCTCGGTCGGCTGGGCGCCCGGGATCCCGAAGGTCCGGTCGATGACGAAGAACGGGACGGCGTGGATACCGAGCCCCGCAGCCTCGGCGAGGTCGAACGCGACTGCGTCCGCGAAGGCGTCGGAGGCCAGGACCTCGGCGGTCTCGGCGGGGTCGACCCCGATCTCCTGGGCGAGCCGGGCGAGCGTGGCCGGGTCCTCGAGGACCTGCCCCTCGACCAGCTGGGCGCGCAGCAGCCGCTCGTGCGCCGCGCTGCCGAGCCCGTGCGACTTCGCCAGGTGGAGCACCCGATGGGCGTCGAGGGTGTTCACCACCTTGTAGGTCTCGAAGTGGTAGTCGAGCCCCTCGGCCGCTGCCAGCTCGACAAGGCGGGCGTTCATCTCGGCCACCTGCTCCGGCGAGGAGCCCAGCTTCCGGGCGAGGTGCGCATCGTGGTCCTCGACGGCGCCCCGCGGCTGGTCCGGGTTGAGCTGGAAGCTCCGCCACTCCACCTCGACCTCGTCCCGCCCCTCGAACGCCGCCAGCGCCCGCTCGAACCGCCGCTTGCCGATGTAGCACCAGGGGCAGACGACGTCCGACCAGATCTCGATCTTCATGCTCGACCACGCGTTCCCACGGCCAGGCGGCGGCGTGCGGCACGCGCGGCGGGCGTCACCGGCCGATCACCAGCAGCCCGGTGGCCGCCTGGAGCGCCAGGCTCGTCACCGCGATCAGGATCCAGCCGGCCAGGCCGAGCAGCAGGGGCCGCGGACCCGCCTGACGGAAGTGGTCGAGGTGCGTGCCGAGCCCCACGCTGGCGAGGGCGAGGACGGTGCCGATCTGGGCGACCGTGGCCGCCGCGTGGGCGAGCGGGCCAGGGACCAGGCCGACGGTGTTGAGCAGCGAGGCGGCGAGGAACGCCACGATGAACCAGGGCAGGGCGCGCCGGAGCGCGACACGGGCGCGGACGCCGAGATCCTGCTCGCCGCCCCGCGCGGACATGACCGCCGTGCCGACCGCCACCGGCAGGATCATCAGGGTCCGCGACAGCTTGACCACTGCGGCGTAGGCCGCGGTGCCGGCGCCGAACGCGAAGGCGGCCGCGAGCACCGACGACGTGTCGTTGACCGCGGTCCCGGCCCAGATGGCGAACGACTGGGGGGCGAAGCCCAGGGCGTGCGCGATCGTGGGGAACGTCACGACCGCCGTGATGTTGAACACGAAGATGACCGAGACCGCGTACGCGATCTCGCCGCTGGTCGCCTCGAGCACCGGCGCGATCGCCGCGATCGCCGAGGCGCCGCAGATGGAGGTCCCCACCGTCAGCAGGCCGCGCACCGGCATCGCGACGCCGAGCGCGCGTCCGATCAGCGTGATCCCCAGCATGCCGATCGCAAGGGTGCCCAGCATCACTGGCAGCGAGGTGCCCGCGACGCGGAGGACCTCGCCGGAGTCTACCGACAGGCCGAGGGCGACGATCGAGATCTGGAGCAGCCTCGTGCCCACGGTCGACGACGGCGCCACAACGGCCTCGTCAACCGGCGCGACGGCCCGGACGAGCGCCCCGACGAGCAGCGCCAGAACCGCCGGGCCGAGCACGGGCAGGACGGTGCCCAGCGCCCAGGCGGCGAGCGACACGAGCAGGATGAGCAGGCCGAGCAGCAGCCGCGGGCCCCCGAGCACAGCCAGAACCCCAGACGGCGCACCACGCAGCCGACTGGAGCCGGAGTGCATGGCGGCCATCGTACGGTAGGTGCCCGCATCGTGCCGTGGCAGCTCCGCGGATCCATGCTATCTTGTAGACATGACTACGACTTCTGTGGCGCCGCCAGCCGGCGGCGCCCTCCAGGGCTCGCTCGAGTCGGGCCTCGGGTTCCGCCTCGGGCGCGGCCACCGGATCGTCCGCGGGGCCTGGCACGCCCGCATCGCGGACCTCGGCCTGAGCGGCGCCCAGGCGAGCACCCTGCGGGCCATCGCCGAGCGGCCCGGCTCGGGCATCCGCGAGCTGGCGCGGACGCTCGGGACGGACCCGATGAACGCCAAGCGGCTCGCGGACGGCCTCGAGACGGCGGGGCTGGTCGCCTCGTGCGCCGATCCGGCGGACCGGCGCGTCCGGGTCCTCAATCCCACGCCGGCGGGCGTGCAGCTGGCGCGCGAGGTGGAGGATCGGGCGCGGGCGTGGGCGGCCACCCTCGAGGCCATGGTCGGCCGCGAGGCGATCGCCGACATGCTGCGGACGCTCGACGGCCTCGAGGCGGGCATCGCCGAGCTCGCGACCGACGGCGCCGACCATGTCACGGTGCGCGGGCATGGCTGAGCGACGTCCCTCCGGGGCCTCCCCCATGGTGGGCCACAGTCGATCGCTGCCGCCGGCGTTCACGGTCTCCGCCTACCGCTGGTACTGGGCCAGCCAGCTCGTGTCGGGCATCGGCACGTGGGCGCAGACCATTGCCCAGGCGTGGCTCGTGCTGCAGCTCACCAACAACTCGGCGGTGGCGCTGGGCACCATCACGACCCTGCAGTTCCTGCCGATGCTCGTGTTCCCGCTGCTCGGCGGGGTCATCGCGGACCGCCTCCCGCGTCGCAAGCTGCTCATCGGCACCCAGACCGGCGCGATGGTCCAGGCGGTGGTCCTGGGCGTCCTGGTGCTGTCCGGCCACGTCCAGTACTGGGAGGTCGGCGCCCTGGCGCTGATCCTCGGCCTCACCAACGCGTTCGGCATGCCGGCCCAGCAGTCGCTGGTGCCCGAGATCGTCGGACGGGAGCTGGTCGGCAACGCGGTGGCGCTCAACAGCATCCAGTTCAACGTCGCCCGCCTGCTCGGCGGTGCCGCCGGCGGCGTGCTGGTGGCCGTCTTCGGCGTGGGCCTGACGCTGCTGCTCAACGCCGCGAGCTTCCTGCCGGCGATCGCCGTGCTGATCGCGATCCGCCCGGCCCACGCACGAGCGCCGCGCGCTCGCGAGGGCGCCGACGTCGTCGCCGGCTCGTCGCGGATCACGGCCGAGATCGGCGCCGGCCTGCGCTACGCCCTGGGCACGCGGAGCATCCGCAGGATCCTTGCGCTGTTCGGCGTGGTGGGCCTGCTCGGCTTCAACTGGTCCGTGGCCACGCCGCTGCTGACCGTCGCGCTGGGCGAGGGGCCGACCGGCCTCGGGACGCTGCAGGCGGCGTTCGGCGTGGGGTCGCTGGTGGCCGGTGTCGGTCTGATGCGCAGCCGGGGCGCGACCGAGCGGCGCTTCCTGATCGGGGGCTTCGGCCTCGGGGCGGTCCTGATCGCGCTCGGCCTCTCCCCCTGGTACACCCTCAGCATCGGGCTGATGCTGCTGGGCGGCCTCACGGGCGTGACCGCCTCGGTCAGCGCGAACACCCGCCTCCAGCTGCTCTCGACCGACGCCTACCGGGGGCGCGTGATGAGCCTGTTCACGCTCCTCATGGGCGGCACGACGCCGATCGGCGCGCTGCTGCTGGGCGGCATCGCCGAGGCCGCCGGCATCCAGGTCGGCATCGTCGTGTTCGGCTCGGCCGTCATCCTGGGCCTGCTGCTGATCCTCGCCCTCGACCGCGCCGGGGCTGCAGCGCCCTCGGTCGGTCCCGACTTCGACTCGGCGCCGTCCACCCCGGCGAACGGATAGCCGCCGTGCCCGTCTTCGTCTCCCTCGGGTCGTTCGCCACCACCCTGTTCGGCGGCTGGGCGGCCCTGCGCGTCCGCGACCGGCGGCACCTCGTCCTCGGCCTGGCGGCCGGCGTCATGCTGGGCGTCGTCGGCTTCGACCTGCTGCCCGAGGCGCTCCGGCAGGCGCCGACCATGCTGATGAGCGTCCCGGCCCCGCTCGCCGCGTTCATCGGCGGGTTCCTGCTGATCCACATGCTGGAGCGGACGATCGCCGTCCACCGGGGCCACGAGGGCGAGTACACCAGCCACCACCACGAGCCTGCGGTGGGGCTGCTGGCCGCCGGCGGGCTCGTCCTCCACAGCACGATGGACGGCTTCGCGATCGGCGCGGCGTTCCAGGCCGGCACGGGCGTCGGGGTCGTGGTCGCGCTCGCCGTCATCGCGCACGACTTCGCGGACGGCTTCAACACCTACACGATCACGTCCCTGTACGGGAACGACCGCCGGCGCGCGCTGACGCTCCTGCTCCTCGACGCGCTGGCGCCGGTGGTGGGCGCCTCCCTGACGCTGCTCATCGCCATCCCGCCGACGGCGCTGGGCATCTACCTCGGGTTCTTCGCCGGGTTCCTGCTGTACCTCGCCGTGTCCGACATCCTGCCCGAGGCGCACGCGTCGCACCCGACCCTGCTGACCGTGGCGAGCACCCTCACGGGCGTCCTTGCGATGTGGGTGGTCGTGAACCTGGCGGCGTGAGGGTGTCCGGCGCCCCTAGTCGTGACCTTCGGGACTTCCCTCCGCCCACCGGCCCGTCCGACAGTAGACCGCGTCAGGCAGGAGACCCGCACGATGATGGCGTTGGGAGGCGCGCCACTCGACCGTCTCGCCGCGACATGGGGAAGGCGGTCCAGCTGGCGGCCAACGGCGGTGCTGAGCGTCGTCGCGATCGCGATCTGGCTCGAGACGGCCACGCCGAGACTCGACCACGGCACCCACCTGCTGGTGGCCTTGGCGGCGGTCATCGCGATCGTCCTGGTGCTCGGGCCCAAGCCGGCGGTCGGCGCCCTCGTGCTGGGGGCTGGGGTCGCCGGCGTCGCATCGGCACTCGGCGGGGAGGGGATGCTCCACGCCGCCGGGGCCTCCCTGCAGCTGGCCGCCTACCTGTTCGTCGGCAGCATGTCGATCCTGCTGGTCGCCTCAGCCGCGATGCCCCGACTGGAGGTCGGCGCCATCGACACGAGCGGGGCTGGCCACCCGACGGCGCTGTCGTCGGCCGCTGCGGCGCGGCTGCCCGAGCCGCTGACCGCGAGGGAGCTCGAGATCCTGCGGCTGGCCGCGACCGGCGCATCGGTGGACGACATGTCCCGCCGGCTGTGCGTCTCCCCGAACACGACGAAGACGCACCTGACGCACGTCTACGCCAAGCTGGGGGTGCGGGGCCGAACCGACGCCGTGCGGGCGGGGCTCCACGCCGGGATCCTCACGCCCAGCGACATCTGCCCGCACCACTTCGCCGCGGACGAGCCGGAGCCGCCCGTCTCCGTGGCGGCTCTGCGCGGATGACCGGGCAGCCTCGCTAGATCGCGTCAACGTCCCCTGGGCCGCTCCCCACGGGTGTGCGGCTGGCCGTCGGGGGAGTGCCCGCGGAGCGTCCGCGCTCAAGGGCAGCGCGCGGGACGTGAGCGCCCTCCATCGGTCCGGGCCGAGGAGAGCGCGCCAGCAAGGGGGCAGGGGAGGGGGCTCTGGCATTCGCCGGCTCCCTCCCCTGCGTTCAGCGGTCCCGTGCGGAGGGGAGGCACGCGTGGGGCCGCCGCTAGTGTTCGACCGGAGTCGTCACGCTCTGTCCCGAGCCGCCGCCAGGACCGGGCCCCGAGCCGCTGCCGCTCGGCGATCCAGACCCAGAGCCGCCCGGGGAGGGCGATGACGGGCCGCCGCTCGGCGATCCAGACCCAGAGCCGCCCGGGGAGGGCGATGACGAGCCGCCGCTCGGCGAGCCGGAACCAGAGCTCCCCGGTGAGGGCGAGCCCTGGTTGCCGCCTGGAGCCTTCGACGGATCTGCGGATGTGCGGGGACTCGGCGATGCCGAGGGCTGCGGGCCGGTGGACGGCCTTGGCGTCGCCTGGCCGGAACCGCCGGCCGACGGCTGTGCGGAGGGCGCGCCTGAACCCTGCGGTGCGCCGCCGGTCGGCGCGCTCGAGGCCGGCGGGTGGGGGCCGCCGCTGGTGTTCGGGGCGTTGGAGGCTCCTGCCCCGGGTGAGGAGCTCGTCATCGGCGACGGCTGCGGGGAGCCAGCGTCGCCAGAGGGCTCGTTGGTGGCGTTCGGCTGCGGATAGCCGGGTCCCGGGCCGCCAGGCGGCTCGCCCAGCGCCGACAGCAGCGTCCCGGCCGCGGCCCGGACGCGAACGCGCACGGTCTCGAGCGCGGGGTCATCGGCTCCGATGGCGGCGATTGCCGCGAGCTGGGTTTGCACGCGGAGGGCGAACTGGCGGTCGGCCGCGGCGTCTGTGACCGGGATGGACGCTGCTTCGGCAGCGATGCTCGCGTACTCGCCCAGCGCAGCCTGAACGCCGTTCTCGTTGCCCTGTCGCGCCGCCGCCGCGGCCTCGGCCACGCGCTGGTCCAGCCGGGACAGCTCGGCCGCCACGCGCTCGGTCGGATCCGTGGGGAGGAACACGGCTTCGACCGCGACACGCGTCGCGTAGAGGGGTCCGCCGGGCGCGGCCGCCGCCACGGCTCCGACGCTCATCGCGGCGAGGAGGGTGACCGCGACGAGAACGAGGGCCGGGCGGCGCCCGCCCCGGCGGATCCCGGGCGCCGCACCGGCCTGGGGGAGGGCAAGGCCGAGGGCGCCCGGCTGCAATGTGGCCTGGTAGGCCGCGAACGCTCCGAGGACGGCAGCCCGACTCGCGCTTGCCCGCGGCGCGTCGTCGATTCCGTCCGCCTCGGCGAGCGAAGCCAGCGCGGCCACGACGTCCTCCACGCCCGTGTCGTCCCAGCGCCCAGCACCCGACGCACGGGGAAGGAAGCGGCTCAGGTGCTCGATCAGGCGGACCATGTGATGTCACCGGTCAGGAGAGCGCCGTCGCGACCGAGCTGGCACCGCAGGCTCGCGAGCGCTCGATGCTGGAGGACCCGTACTGCTCCATAGCTTCGACCCATGACGCTGGCAGTCTCGGCGGGCGACAGCCCTGCGAAGAACCGCCAGACGAGGACTTCGCGCTGGTCCGGCGGCAGCTTGGAGAGCGCGACCCGGAGCTGAGCCCGGTCATCGTTGCGCTCGGCCGCCACAGCCGGATCGCCGGCATCCGAGGCTCGGCCGGCCACCAGTTCCGGAGCTGCCTCCAGCGACACGGCGGGATGCGAGGTCCGGTGGTGGTCGATCAGCGTGTTCCGGGCAATCCGGAACACCCAGGCCCCGAAGGGCAGGCCACGCTGCCGGTACCGCGGAAGTGCCTCAATCATCTTCATGAACGTCCGCTGGAGGAGCTCCTCGGCCACGTCCGCGTCGACGGCCTGGTGGCGGAGGAAGCGCCGAACCCGAGGGGCATAGGCGTCGTAGATGGTCCCGAATGCCGCAGCGTCACCTGCAGCGGCTCGGCCGACCAGGCCTTCCACCGTGGCGTCGTCGAGGGGGTGGCCATCCATTGCGCCTGCTCGGTCGCCTCTCTGCCGACGCAGATGGCCGGAGCGTCAACCGCGCACCGGAGGACGCTCCGGCCATGGTGGTCGAATGCCACCGGCCCTGCCACCTGCACTCGTGACCCGATCGGCGGGAGCAAGGTCACGACCCGCCGTGCCCGCCTGCTGACGGTCCAGGACCCGGGGCCTGGACGGGAGGCTCCTGCTGCTGCTCCTGGGCCTGGACCTGCTCCTGGGCCTGGACCTGCTCCTGGGCCTGGACCTGCTCCTGGGCCTGGACCTGCTCCTGGGCCTGGACCTGCGCGCCGCTCTCGGTCGCGGCGAGGCTGACGACGGTGCCGCCGCCTCCGATCCGGTCACGGTCCTGCAGGCGGTCCTGGTCCTGATCCTTGTCGCAGTCGAGGTCGCAGTCCTGCGTGCGGTCGCGGTCCTGGTCCATGTCGCCGCTGGACGCGGTCAGCGTCACGACGTCGACGCGGTCGCGATCATGCGTGCGGTCCTGGTCCTGATCCTTGTCGCAGTCGAGGTCGCAGTCCTGCGTGCGGTCCTGCGTGCGGTCCTGGTCCATGTCGCCGCTGGACGCGGTCAGCGTCACGACGTCGACGCGGTCGCGATCACGGATCATGTCGGGGTCCTGGAGCCTGTCCTGGAGCCTTGTGCGGTCGAGATCTCCGGTTGTGGCCGCCGACGAGCTCCCGCTCATGCCGCCCACGGCAACCGTGGCGACGAGCGCGGCGCCCCCGAGGGCGGCGATGGTCTTGGCGGCGATGGTGATGGGCAGAACGCCGATCATGAGCGGCCTCCAGAGATGGCGCCGGGTTGACCTCCGGCTTCGCGCCATTCCCGTTTCGCCAATCTGCAACGAGCCACTCGGCGCCCTGTTACCAGCCGCCGCGCGGCGTCCGCCCTTGGTGCAGGCTCGACCGTGTGCCACCCTGAGGCGCCAGAGCCCTCGTCACCTTGGCGCCGTCGTCGCCTCGGCGCCCTCGAGACGCTGGGCGCCCTCGTCGCATCGGCGCCCGCACCGCCTTCTCGGGAGCCGTCCGGCACTGGGTTTGGCCCGTCGCGCGGTCATGCTGCTGTCGAGCGGGTCGGCCGCTCGCCGGCCCGGGCTGCGGAATCCCGACATGGCTGAGAACCCCGCCAGTCGCGCTGTCGGCGTGGCGTTTGTCCAGGCGATCGAGTTGCGCGACTTCGACCGGCTTGAGGCCGTCCTCGCGCCCGCCATCCGGTTCCGGGCCCTCGTGCCGTCGTCATGCCGACGGGCTTCCTGCGCCGCGGATACGCGGCGGATGATCGAGGGGTGGTTTGCCGGGTGCGAGCGCGTCGACGTCGAGTCGATGCACGTCTGCGACATCGCCGACCGCCTGCACGTCGGCTACCGGCTGCGCGTCCACGACCCCGGCGGTTGCTACCTGTTGGAGCAGCAGGGATACGGCGACGTGGCGGAGGGGAGGCTGACCTCACTGTCGCTCGTCTGCTCGGGCTTCCTCCCCGCCGACGACGTGCCGCCGAGATAGAGGGTCGGGCACCGGCTGGGTCGGGCCGGCGCGGGAGCGGGTCCGCTGGCCCTCAGCCCTCGGGCTCCGGCCCGGCCTGCTCGTCAGCGGTCGGTTCGGGTGCTGACGCCGGCAGCAGCGGCAGGCCGTCCTCGCGGTTGGTGCCCATCAGCCCGACGCGGTGATAGACGACCAGCTTCTCGCGCGAATCGGCGATGTCGAGGTTGCGCATCGTGAGCTGGCCGATGCGGTCCTGGGGCGTGAAGAACACCTCGTCGCCCTTCTCCATCGTCAGCCGCTCGGGGTGGTAGGTCAGGTTCGGGCTGGTGGTGTCGAGGATCGAGTAGTCGTTGCCGCGCCGCAGCTCGATCGTGACCTCGCCGGTGATCGGGCGGGCAACCCACCGCTGGGCCGTCTCGCGGAGCATCAGCGCCTGGGGGTCGAACCAGCGGCCCTGGTACAGCAGCCGCCCCAGCCGCCGCCCGTTGGCGCGGTACTGGTCGATCGTGTCCTCGTTGTGGATGCCGGTCACCAGGCGCTCGTAGGCGATGTACAGCAGGGCCATTCCCGGCGCCTCGTAGACGCCCCGGCTCTTGGCCTCGATGATCCGGTTCTCGATCTGGTCCGAGACGCCCAGGCCGTGGCGGCCGCCGATCGCGTTCGCCTCGGTGAACAGCGCCAGCGGGGTCTCGAAGGCCCGGCCGTTGAGGGTGACCGGCTCGCCGTCCTCGAAGCCCACCCGCACCGTCTCGGCCGGCACGTCCACGTCTGCCCGCCACGAGGCGACGCCCATGATCGGGTTCACGATCGACACGCCGCGGTCGAGGAACTCGAGGTCCTTCGCCTCGTGGGTGGCGCCCAGGATGTTGGAGTCGGTCGAGTACGCCTTGTCGGCGCTCATCTTGTACTCGAGGCCGGCGCCGTCGAGGTAGGCCGACATCTCGGCGCGGCCGCCCAGCTCGTCGATGAACAGCTGGTCGAGCCACGGCTTGTAGATCCGCAGGCCCGGGTTGACGAGCAGGCCGTAGCGGTAGAACCGCTCGATGTCGTTGCCCTTGTAGGTGGACCCGTCCCCCCAGATGTTGACGCCGTCCTCCTGCATCGCCGAGACGAGCATGGTCCCGGTGACGGCGCGGCCGATGGGCGTGGTGTTGAAGTACAGCTGCCCGGCCGTGGAGATGTGGAAGGCCCCGCACTGGAGCGCGGCGATGCCCTCGGCGACGAGCTGCGGGCGGCACTCGATGAGGCGGGCCTGCTCCGCCCCGTAGGTGAGCGCCTTGCGGGGGATCGAATCGTAGTCGGCCTCGTCGGGCTGGCCGAGATGGGCCGTGTAGGCGTAGGGGATCGCACCGTGCGCGCGCATCCAGTGGAGGGCCGCGCTGGTGTCCAGGCCGCCCGAGAATGCGATGCCGACGCGCTCGCCGACAGGGAGGTGCTGCAGGATGTTGGGCACGGTCGGGGATCTCCTTCGGCCCAAGTATGCCCTCGGATCGCGAAGGTCGAGCCCGGAGGGCCAGCGTGCCCCATGATTCGGCGATCGATCTCGTTGAGGACGCCCGACCGCATGAACGACCGCCCCGCCGACGCCCCCCAAGCCGGCGATGCCGACCGCCCGGCCCTCCGCCGGCGGCTGCTGGCCGAGCGCCGATCGATGCCCGACCGGGCGGAGCGCTCGGAGCGGCTGGCCGCCCGGCTCCGGGCCTGGCTCGCCTCGCGCGAGGAGGCTGCGGTCGGCGGGTCCTGGCCGATCCGCGGCGAGTTCGACGCGCTGCCGGTGCTGGGCGACTGGCTCGCGGCGCTGCCCGGCCGGCGGGCCGGCCTGCCGGTCATCGACCCGGCGACCGACGCCATGACCTTCCACGCGTGGTGGCCCGGCTGCCCGATGGCGCCCGACCGGTACGGCATCCCGATGCCGGACGGCACCGAGCCCATCGTGCCGACGCTGCTGCTGGTCCCGTGCGTCGGGTTCGGGCGGGGCGGGCTGCGCCTCGGCTACGGCGGCGGCTACTACGACCGCACGCTGGGGGCCATGGCGCCCGGCGAGCGGCCGGCGACCCTGGGCATCGCGTTCGCGCACGGCCACCTGCCGGAGCTGGCCGCCCACGCCCACGACGTCCCGCTGGACGCGATCCTCACCGAGGACGGCCTGGTCGGCTGAGGTCCGGGCTCGCCCTCGGCATCGGGCGATCGCTCCGCCCGGCCGCGGTGGGGCCTCCCGCTAGGGGTTCGCCCGGCGGCCCCGGAGCCTCCCGAGCCGGCCGCCCGTCAGCGTCTGCCGGCTCTCCCACGCAAGGGCCACCATCGGGCAGTCGTTGATGGCCTTCCGGGCCTGGCGCATCAGGTCGTGGGGGACGGGCCCGTCGGGCAGGATCGGGTAGCCCCAGTCGTCGAGGACGATCAGGTCCGGCGCGGCGGCCTCACAGACGCCGTAGCCGTTGCAGGCGATCCAGTCGATCCTGAGCTTGGGCTGCTCGCTCACCGTCGGGCTCCGATCATGGCGCCGGAGGCGAGGCACCGGCGGCGGTGGACGTGGCTGGCGAAGTCGTCGGCGAAGACGGCCATCGCGGTGCCCATCTGCTGGGCGGCGCCGTCGGGGTGCCGGCACGCGCCGCGGCCGGTGACGAGCCCGGTCCAGCGGTCGATGTCGTAGAGGTCGGTGGGCCGGGCGTCGAAGGCGGCCACCCGTCCGCTGGCGCCCGCGAGGTCCGCCAGGCCGAACTTGCACGGCCCGCACTGCAGGGCCGACCCGGCGGCCAGGAAGTCCATGATCCGGGCGCTGTAGTCCACGCCGCACGACCTCGCGTCCAGCAGGCGCACGAGGCCGCAGCCGAAGGTGAGGCCGGCGGCCTGCAGCGAGGCGGGCTCCAGCGGCAGGCTCCAGGCCGCCTCGATCGGCGCCCACGTGCCGAAGTAGCCGCCGACGAGCACCGCCTGCGGCGTGCCGGTCAGCCCGCCCGCGATCTCGACCAGCTCGGCCAGCGGGGTGCCGAGCTCGATCTCCGCGACGCCCTCGTGGCGGACGGGCCCGGCGATGGTCACCAGCGCCGTGCCGCGGTTCGCGCCGCGCCCGCGCTCCCGGAACCAGTCGGGGCCGTGGCGGGCGATCAGCGCGGCCTGGGCGAGCGACTCCACGTTCTGGACCAGCGTCGGCCGGTTGCGCACGCCGCGCTCGGACATGCGCGGCGGGGTGGTCGTCGGCCGGGCGTCCTTGCTGTTGACGTAGTGGACGACGGCGGTGGACTCGCCGGCGACGTAGCCGATCGGCGCCTCGACGATGTGGAGCAGCCTGCGGTCGTGCGCCGGGCGCTCCTCGACCGCCGCCCGCATCGCCGCCACGGCCTGCGTGTGCTCGCGCCCGAGGTAGAGCTCCACCCGGTCGGCGCCCAGCGTGCGGGCGGCGAGGACCGCGCCGTCGATCACGAGGTGCGGCCGGTGCGTCATCAGGACGCGGTCCTTGGCGCTCTCGGGCTCGCCCTCGGCGCCGTTCGCGACGACGACCGGAGCGGCGCCGCCCTGCTGCTCGAGGATGGCGCGCCACTTCCGGCCCACCGGGAAGCCGGCGCCGCCGCGGCCGAGCAGGCCGGTGGCCTCGAGCGCCCCGACCATCTGGTCGGGGGACAGGGGCGGGAGGCTGCCGAGGCGCGCGTGGTGGCGCGACAGCGGCTCGGCGCGGCCGTCGAGGGGCGGGCCGGCGAGGAGGCGTTCGGTTGGCTGCATCAGGCTGGGCAGATCCTGTGGGTGTCGTGGGGCGGCGCACCGGCCACCATGCGGTCCATCCTCCGGGGCCCGCCTTCGAGTCGGCTGAGACCGGGATGAGACCGCTCCCATACGCGGGCGCCACCGGGGAGGGCCCCGTCCCCGCGTGCCCCAACCCGCAGAGTCTCGGCGGGGCGGCCGGGTTTCAGCGCCCGGCGATCGAGGCGGCGGTGAAGCCTAGAACAGCTCCAGCAGCTGGGCGAACCGGTCGACGTGGGCGACCCCGTCGTCGTCCGGGTCCACCTCGGCCAGCTCGAGCCGCCAGGTGGTGGCGTGGCTGACCAGCACCGCGCGGAAGCCCGCCTCGCGCGCCGGGACGATGTCGGACCGGGGCGAGTTGCCGATCATCACGGTTGCCGCCGGGTCGAGTCCCCAGCGCGCGGTCAGCTCGCGGTAGGTGTCGGGGACCTTCTGCTCGACGACCGCGATGTGCGTGAACCGGTCGCGCAGCCCGGACGCGTCGATCTTGGCCCACTGCTCCGCCGGATCGCCGCGGGTCACCAGGCCGAGGGTGTGGCGCAGTCGCAGCGCGTCGAGCGTCTCGGCCACGCTCGAGAACAGCGTCACCGCGCCGCGCGGCATCGCGGCCACGATCGCCTCGATCCGGGGGATCGCCGCCGCCAAGTCGGCCGGCGGGAGGATGCGCTCGGCCGCCAGCCGGAGGTGGACGCCGAACGCCGACGTGCCGACGCCTCCCGACCGGAAGTTGGCCTCCTCGATCCGGTCGAGCTCGTCGCGCGCGGCCTCGGGCGTCCAGCGGCCGTTGCACACCACCGCGAGCCAGGCCTCGATCGCCCGCTCGAAGTGGACGTTGTTGTCCCACAGCGTGTCGTCGGCGTCGAACAGCAGGGTGAGACGGTCGGGCATGGCGGGACGAGTATGGCGCGGCCGGGCCCATGCTGCTGGCCGCACCAATGAATCCTCGGCCATTGGGTCATACGCGCCGACATACTGGACGAATTCGCTCATGCAGCCTACGATATGAAGGCAATCTAGCCATCTGCGCTACGAAACATCGACTCACGACCTTGATCTCGCTCCCCATCCGCAACCTCGCCGCCACCCTCCGCCCCTGGGCGGAGTTCGGGGCGCGCCGCAACCGGCCCTTCGCGGCGATCGCCGGGTCGCAGGCCGTGCTGGCCGCGTTCGCCACCGACGCCCTGTTCGTCCCCTTCCTGCTGGTCCTGGGGGCGAGCCCGGCGTTCGTGACGGTCGTCGGCCTGCTGCCGGTGCTGGGCTCGGCGGCACAGGGCCTGATGCCGGCGGCGCTGCGACGGACCGACGGCAACCTTCGGGGGATCACCCTCACCCTGACGGCGCTGACCGAGACGCGCGGGATCTGGTTCGCGGCGGTCGCGGCGGGCGTGGCCCTGCACGCACTGCCCGACGGGGCAGCCATCGCCCTGATCGCGCTCATCGTGCTGGTCGCCAACTCGGGCGCGCTGGTCGCCGAGGCCACGCTGTACTCGTGGCTCGCCATCGTGCTGCCGGACGCCGAGCGCCGGGCGGTGACGCCCAGGATGATGGCCCTGACCGCCGGCGCCTCCGCCGTGATCCTGCTGCCGGCGGGCCTCCTACTCGAGGCCGCCGGGCCGGTCGTCGCGAGCTGGCTCTACGCGGCGTTCTTCGCGGCCGCGTTCCTCGCCTCGCTGCCGCTGGTCCGGACGGTCGCGCGCCTGCCGCGGCCGGGCCGGGTCACGATCCCATCGGCAGCTGCGGCGCCCGAGCCGACGCCCGCGCTGCGCTCGCTCCTCCGCGCCTCGACCTGGAACGCCGCCGGCGTCGGCCTCACGCCCTACCTCGGCGTGTACGCGGTGGCGGTCCTGGGCATGTCGCCCGGCTTCGCCGTGGTCCTGTCGGGGGTCTGGGCGACGGCGTCGCTGCTGACCTCGGCCGTGCTGGGCGCCGTCCTGGCCCAGGTGTCGTCGGCGTGGCTGCTGCGGGCCGCGTACGCGCTGCGGGGCATCGGCATGCTGCTGTGCCTGGCCGCGTTCCCCGGCAACGTCGCGGCCGGCGCCGTGCTGCTCGTCGGCGTCGCCGTCGGCGCCGCCGGCTACTCCGCCAGCGTGCTGGCGCAGACTGAGCGCCTGTTCCGCCTGACCGCGGGCCCGGCGCTGGTGGGCGCCCAGGCGGCCATGACGACCCGCAACGCGGCGGCGTTCACGGTCGGCGGGCTGCTGCTCTCCGGGGCGACCGTAGCAGGCGAGGGGATCGGCTTCCCGGCCTGGGCGGCCATGTTCGTCGCGGCCGCGCTGCCGCGGTTCGCGGCGGCCCGGAGCACGAAGGCGCCCGCGACGTGGCGGACCGCACCGTCGTCTGCAGCGCCTGTCCCGGGCCCGGTGACCGTCGCGGCCTGAGGGGGCCAGCGGCCCGAGGTGGCCGGCTGCCCGAGGCGCTCGCGGCCTGACGCGCCAGCTGGCCGGGGGGCTCGCGACTGAAGCGCCCGCGGCCACGGCGGCCCGGGCGAGACGGGCAACATCGTTGTGCGCGCAAGAATCCGGGCACGCCACTACGATGCGCGCATGACTTCCAACGATCCCCGCGCCGACCGCGACGCCTTCACCAACGCCCTCATCGCCGACCACCGGGCCCACGGCGGCCGGATCACCTCCGGCCCGTTCGAGGGCCGCCCCGTCCTGCTCCTGCACACCGTGGGGGCGACGAGCGGGCAGCCGCGCATCGCGCCCGTCGTCTACAGCCGCGACGGCGACCGCTTCGTCATCATGGCCTCGAAGGGCGGGGCGCCCACCAACCCGGCCTGGTTCGCCAACCTCGTGGCCCATCCCGAGGTCACCGTGGAGGCCGAGGGCGAGACGTTCCGGGCGCGCGCGATCGTGGCGGAGGGCGCGGAGCGCGACCGCCTGTGGAACGCCCACGTGGCCCAGCACCCGGGCTTCGCCGACTACGAGCAGCGGACCGACCGCGTCATCCCCGCCGTCTCGCTGGAGCGGATCGAGCCCTAGGCCGGACCGCCGGCGCCGTGCCTCATCCCCGCTCGAGCAGCGGTTTCACCTGGCCGATGAACCGCTCCAGCGTCTCGGCGTCGTAGGGCGCCGGCTGCTCGCTGATGATCGTTCGGAACCCCAGCTCGAGGTACGGCGCGAGGCGCTCCGCGGCCTGCTCGGGCGTGACGTTGAGGAACGTGACGTCGTCCTCGACATCGGACATCGGCGTCCGGTTGTGGGCCATGGCGGCCCGCCACACGCCCTCGGCCTCGGCCGCCGAATCGCGGATCGTGAGCTTCACGCCCAGCGTGAACTCGATGTCGGCGACGTCTCGGCCCTCCGCCTCGCAGTGGCCGCGCAGGACGTCCACCTTGCGCCGGAGCGTCTCGACGGTGCCCATCGCGTTCCACAGGTCGGCGTGGCGGGCCACGGTGCGCAGCGTCTTCTTCTCGCCGGAGCCGCCGATCATGATCGGCAGGCGCGGCTGGACCGGCAGCGGGTGGACCTCCGCCGCCGAGAACCGGTAGCGGCCGCCGGGCAGCGAGGTCACCGCCTCGCCCGCGAGCATCGCCCTGAGGCCGGACACGGACTCCTCGAGCCAGTCGAGCCGCTGGCCGAAGCCGGCGCCGAAGTCGATCCCGAACGCGGTGTGCTCGGGCTCCATCCAGGCGCCCCCGATGCCCAGGGTCGCCCGGCCGCCGGAGATGTGGTCGAGCGTCGTCGCGGTCTTGGCCACCACGCCCGGGTTGCGGAACGTGTTGGCGCCCACGAGCAGGCCGAGCCGGAGGTGCTCGGTGGCCATCGCCGCGGCCGAGAGCGACGCCCAGCCCTCGAAGATCGGCTGGAGCGGGTCGCCGAAGATCGCGTAGAGGTGGTCCCACGCCCACAGGTGGTCGTAGCCCAGCTCGTCGATCCGCTTGACCGCCTCGAGGTACGAGGGCCAGTCCGACGCCTGGTTCCAGAGCAGGATGCCGAGCTTGAGGTCGTTCATGCGGCGGTCTCCTTGGGCGGGGTGGACGCGGGTCAGGGGGCGGTCGTGGTCTGCACCACGAGGCGGTTGCCGTCCGGGTCGCGGATGACCACCGAGCTGCCCCAGGCCTGGTTCCGGACCGGAGCGTCCATGTCCACCCCGAGTGCCGCCAGGCGCGCGACCTCCGCATCCAGGTCGTCGGTCTCGAGCACCACGCCGGTGAGCGACCCGGCGGGCATCGACTCGAACCAGGTGACGAGCGTGATCGAGGTGTCGGCCCCCTTGGGGCGGACCTGCACCCAGCGCCGGCCGGGCCCCATCGGCATCTCGCGGACGAGCTCCATGCCAAGCGTGTTGACGTAGAAGTCGCGGGCGCGGTCCTGGTCGGCGACCGGTACGGAGAACAGCTGGACCCGGGTGATGCTCATAGGCCCGAGGATACGCCGGGGCGCCGCCGGGGCAGGAGCGGGCGGGCGGGGCCGTCGCTCCGGAAGGCCTTGACGGCCCCAGCCGCGCCGCCGCTGCTTGACGGCGAGCGGCCGGGGTGCCGTCACTTGACGGCGCTCGCCGTCCGGCGTGCAATGCTGTGGCCATGCCCGATGCGCCCGATCCGAAGCGCCTCGTCCACCGTCGCGGCCCCGACGGCAGGATGGAGGTCGGCCCCGACTGGGAGACGCTGATCGAGCGCCAGATCCGCGAGGCGATGGAGGCGGGCAAGTTCGACAACCTCCCCCACCAGGGCGAGCGGCTGCCCAACGACGAGAACCCCTACGCCGGGGAGTGGGGCCTCGCGTTCCACGTGCTCAAGAACTACGGGGCGGCGCCTCCCTGGATCGAGGCCGACAAGGAGGTCCGCGGGCTGCTCGAGAAGCGGGACGCCATCCTCTCGCGCGCCGTCGCGGGGCCTGCGCCGGCGCCGTTCACCCGCCGCAGGGACCGCGCCGCGCTGGAAGACCTCGTGACCCGGCTGAACGCGGCGATCGCGCGGCTGAACGCCGAGGCCCCCACCGACCGGCAGCACCGGCGGTCGCTGGCGCTCGCAGAAGAGCTCGCCCGCTACGACGAGGCGTGCCGGCGCTGACCGCGTCGCCGCCCGGGCTCCCGTCGGCTGGGCGGCACGATCGCGCAGCGTCGCTCATGCCAGGGCGCCCGCGGACGCGTCCGGCGCGGCCGGGGAGGCCGCTTTCGGCCAGGCGCGGATGCCCAGGATGGCCCCGACCGGGGCCACCACCGCGGCCGCAGCAAGGACCGCTGCCACCGATCCCGTGGCCGCCACCAGCGGCAGGCCGGCCAGTGCCACCAGCAGCGTGCCGCCGGCCTGGCTGGCGAAGTGCAGCGCGGCGGACGCCGCGTGCTCGCCGGGCGCGGCCGCCGCCGAGATGGCCGCCAGCGACGGCAGGACCACCCACGCATACCCGGCGCCGAACAGCAGCCTGGCCGCGATCAGCAGCCCGGGCGTGGGCGCGAGCGCCGTGGTGAGGCCGGCGACGCCGAGCACGAGGCCGCCCGCGAGGAACATCCGCTGCCCGCCGTAGGCGCGCAGCAGCCACGGGAGGGACAGGAACGCCGGCAGCTCCACGAGGGTGCCCGCGGCGATGGCCAGGCCGATCTCCCAGCCGGTCCCGCCAACCTCGGCGACCCGCGGCCCGGTGAAGATCGCCGGGGCGTTGGACCCGCAGAACACCATCGCCAGGCCGACGAGGAACGAGCGGTTGCGCCGGACGCCGGCGACGATGCCGGCGACCAGGCCCGTCTCTCCGGGGACGGCGGCGCCGCGGCCCGTGAGGAACTCGCCGCGCAGCCGGGCCAGGAGGACGCCCGTCGCGAGCAGGCACAGCACCGTGCCCACGACCCCGGGCGCCGCCCAGCGCAGCGCGGTGGCCGAGACCAGCACGCCGATCGCCACCACCACGACCATGTACATGCCGGAGGCCCCGACGCGCACCCGGGCGAATCGCGAGCGGTCGCCGTGCAGCCGGGCGAGCACCAGCGAGTCCGTCAGCGGGATGAAGGACGACGAGATGCCCGCCCAGGCGAGGTACGCGACGGCGATCACGGCCACAGATCGGAAGGCGTGGGCGGCCGCGATCGGCGCCGCGACGAGGAACGCGACGGCCAGCACGCGGCGGCGGCCGTGGCGGTCGCCGAGGCGGCCCCAGGCCGGTGCGGTGAGCAGGGTGATGATCGCCGCGATGGCCGCCAGCGGCCCGAGCAGGGCGGGTGCCAGGCCCGCCTCGATCAGCAGCACCGTGGCGTAGGGCAGCACGGTGCCGTTGACCGACCCGCGGAGCAGCATGACCGCGAATGCGCGGAGCGTGACCAGCTCGAGGTTGTCGAGGTCGCGGCGCATCGTCCTCACCGTGCCCGTCTGCCGTGCGCGGCGCTGGCACGACGTGCCGCGGGCGGGCGCGTCCGCGACCGTGCCGGGGCTGGGCGGCGGCGGCCCGGAGGTGCTCCGCGTCGCCGTCCGCACCCGTCCGGCGCTACTTGGCCTCGGCGCCGTCCTTCTTGATCTCTGCGTGGCCCCCGAAGCCCCAGCGCATGGCGGACAGGACCTTGCTGCCGTAGGTCTCCTCGCCCCGCGAGGTGAAGCGCGAGTACAGCGCGGTGGTCAGCACCGGCGCCGGCGCGGAGGTCTCGATCGCCGCGATGCTGGTCCAGCGGCCCTCGCCCGAGTCGGAGACCGTGCCGCTGAAGCCGTCCAGGCCCGGGTCGGCGGCCATCGCCTGGGCGGTGAGGTCCAGCAGCCAGGACGCGATGACGCTGCCGCGGCGCCAGACCTCGGCGACGGCGGGGATGTCCAGGTCGTACTGGTAGAGCTCGGGCTCCGCGAGCGGACTCGTCTCGGCGTTGACCTCGCGGCCCTCGGCGCCGGCGTTCGCGTGGCGCAGGATGTTGAACCCCTCCGCGTAGGCCGCCATGACGCCGTACTCGATGCCGTTGTGGACCATCTTGACGAAGTGGCCCGCGCCCGACGGCCCGCAGTGCAGGTAGCCCTCCTCGGCGCTGGTGGGCGTCCCGGTGCGCCCGGGAGTCCGCCCGGCGCTGCCGACGCCCGGCGCCAGGGCCCGGAAGACCGGGTCGAGGGCGGCCACGGCCTCCTGCGGGCCGCCGATCATCAGGCAGTAGCCCCGCTCGAGGCCCCAGGTGCCCCCGCTCGTCCCGCAGTCCACGTAGTGGATGCCCCTGGGGGCCAGTTCCTTGGCGCGCCGGATGTCGTCCCGGTACCAGGAGTTGCCGCCGTCGATCACGATGTCGCCGGGCGACAGGAGGGGCCCGAGCTCCGCGAGCGTCGCGTCCACCGACGCCGCCGGCACCATCACCCACAGCGCCCGCGGCGCGGGGAGCTGGGCCGCGAGCTCCTCGAGGGAGTGCGCCCCGGCGTCGATCGCGTCGCCGACCAGCCCGTCGACGGTCGCCGCGGTGCGCGCGTACCCGACCACCGTGTGCCCGTTGCGGCGCCACCGGCGCGCCATGTTGGCGCCCATCCGTCCAAGTCCGACCAGTCCGACGTGCATTGCGTTCAGCCTCCTGCAGCGGGTCGCGTCCATGATGCCCCGCATCGGCGATGGAGGCGTCGGGCCGCCGGCGTCCGGGCGTCCGGCGGTCGGGGCGCGAGCGGCGGACCGCGCCCGGGCGACCCGTGCCCTGGCGCGAAGGGTGCCCGGGCGAGTGGCGCTCTGGCCGGAGTGCGCCGGCGCGACCGGTGCCGGGCGCGAGTGGAGCCCGGGCGACCGGTGCCCGGGCGAGTGGCGCTCTGGCCGGAGTGCGCCGGCGCGAGCGGTGCCCGGGCGCGAGTGGACTGCCAGTCCAGACTTCCGTGGCTCAAGAGCATCCGCGTGGACCCGCAGTCCAGCCGAGGACCGATGGCCGGCTGATTGGCGGCTCAGGGGTGGCGCGGGCTGGACTGGGGGGCCAATCGGCGACCGCCATTGGCGGAACGTCTGGACTGGCAGTCCAGCAGGTCGTCGGAGGCGCGAGCGCCGTCAAGGACGCGAGGGGGGGCCGAGCGGGGCCGGGGAGGCGCGAGCGCCGCCAAGGACGCGAGGCGCGCCCGCTGGGGACGCTGCCGTCTCGCTACTGCGCGAGGCGAGGGTAGAGCCGGGACGCGATCGCGACCAGCACCACCACGGTCACGGCCAGGACGCTGATGTCCAGCGCGATCGGGTAGGTGGACGGGCCGCCGTCGATCATCAGCGCCCGGAGCGCGTCCACCTGGTAGGTGAGCGGGTTGAGGTGCGCCAGCACCTGGAGCCAGCCCGGCATCATGGCGATGGGGTAGATGGCGCTGCTGGCGAAGAACAGCGGCATGGTGAGGATCTGGCCGATGCCCATGAACCGCTCCCGGGTGCGGACCAGGCAGGCCACGATCAGCGAGAACGTGGCGAAGCCGGCGGCGCCCAGCACCACCACCAGCGCGGCGCCGACCAGCGCCGGGATCTCCCAGCGCAGGTGGATCCCGACCAGCACGGCCACGATGTAGACGACGAACGTCTGGACCAGCGCCCGCAGGCCGCCCGCCACCGCCTTGCCGGTCACCAGCGCCTCGCGCGAGGCGGGGCTCACGAGGTACTTGTGGAGGACGCCGAGGTCGCGCTCCCAGATGACCGCGATGCCGAAGAAGATCGCGCTGAACAGGGCGCTCTGGGCGAGGACGCCGGGCGTGAGGAAGTCCATGTACGACAGGTTGCCGGTCGCGATCACCCGCGACTGGGCGATGACCTGGCCGAACACCAGCAGCCACAGGATCGGCTGGACGGCTCGGGTGAGGACCTCGGTGGGGTCGTGGGCGAGCTTGCGGATCTCCGCGTGCGCGACGGTCCAGGAGTCCAGCAGGAACCGGACCGGCGCGACGGGCTCAGCCGAGGCGACGTGCGGTACGGCGCGTTCGAGCGACGTCACGGTACGATCCTCCGTCCTCCAGGCCGGTGCCGGTGAAGTGGGTGAACACGGCGTCGAGCGTGGCCCCGGGGCCCACCTGCGCCTCGAGCTCGGCGGGCGTGCCGAGCGCGACCAGCTTGCCGAGGTGCATGATGCCGACCCGCTCGCACAGCTCGGCGGCCTCCTCCATGTAGTGCGTGGTCAGCATGACGGTCGTGCCGTCGCGCTCGCGGAGCCGGCGGACGTGCTCCCAGACGGTCCTCCGGGCGACGGGGTCGAGGCCCACGGTGGGCTCGTCGAGGAACAGCACCTCGGGCCGGTGCAGCATCGCCTGGGCGATCTCGAGCCGGCGGATCATGCCCCCCGAGAACGTCCGCACGAGGCGGTCGCCCACGTCCGCGAGGCCCATGAACTCCAGCGACTCCTCGATCCGGTCCCGGCGCTCGGCGCGCGGCACGTGGTACAGCCGGCTCGAGATGTCGAGGTTCTCGCGGGCGGTCAGCGTGCCGTCCGAGGACAGCAGCTGGGGCACGTAGCCGATCGAGCGCCGGACGGCACGAGCGTCCCGGCCGACGTCATGGCCGGCCACCACCGCGTGCCCCGACGTGGGGTCGAGCAGCGTGATCAGCATCTTGATGGTGGTCGTCTTGCCGGCGCCGTTCGGGCCGAGCAGGCCGAACATCTCGCCCTCGGCGACGGACAGCGTGAGCGCGTCCACCGCCGTCACGACGTCGAACCGGCGGGTGAGGGCTGAGCACTCGATTGCGTTGCGCATGTCTACCGCTGACCGCAGGTGCAGATTCCGCTGACAGTTCGTATCCCGAACATTCTACACTGGTCGCGTGGAGCCGTCACGCCCCGATCCGACGCCCGACGGCGGGCTGGCCCGGCCCGCGGCCGAGGTCGTGCTCGACACCGTGCCGCAGATCATGCGCGTCGTCCGAGGTCAGATGCGCGAGGGCCGTGCCGAGGGCGTGTCGACCCCCCAGTTCCGGGCGCTGCTGTTCGTGCGCCGGAACCCGGGCACGGACCTCTCGAGCCTGGCCGACCACCTGGGCGCCTCGATGCCCGCGGTGTCGGAGCTCGTGTCGCGCCTGGTCCGCGACGGCCTCGTGGTCCGCGAGCTCGACCCTGCCTCGCGTCGGCGGGTCCGGCTGACGCTCAGTGAGCAGGGTGACCGCCAGCTCGCCGATGCACGCGAGCGCACGCTCGAATGGCTGGCGGGCCGGCTTGGGGCCGCCTCGCCCGAGCAGCTGGCCCGGATCGAGGTCGCCCTGCGCGAGCTGCTGGCGGTGCTGGAGGCGGCCAGCGGCTGACCCGTCTCGTCGCCGCGCCGGACGCCCGCCCGGGCGACCGGTGCGCGTCGCGCCGCTTCCCGAGGCTGCCGACCCGACGGAGACCGGGTGCCGCTCCGAGTCTCCAGCAGTCGCCGGCCGCGAGGCGCTAGCGGACGACCGCCCGTCCGCTCCGGGTCCAGGCGCTGGTGCCGCCCCGGACCGAGACCGCGCCCTCGAAGCCCTGCGAGAGCAGGTAGTTGGTGGCGTGGCTGCTCCGGCTGCCCGTCTCGCAGATCACGGCGTACGGCTTGTCGCGCTTGAGCTTGCCCATCCGGTCGGGCAGGCGGCGGACGGGGATGTGAACGGCTCCGGGCAGGTGGCCACGGCGGAACTCGTGGTCCTCGCGCACGTCGAGGATGCGGACGGCGTTCTGCTGGAGGAGGGCGTCAAGCTCGACGACGTCGATCGACGGGGTCGCGGTGGTGAAGCGCTTGAGGAACGAGAACACGGGGACTCCGAGCACACTGGGTTCGGCCGCTGGCGGGCCGGGGATCAGGCGCCGAAGTCTACCGGGCGCCGCGGATGTCGGGGCCGATCGACGAATCGGGAGGGCTCAGCCGGGGGCGAGCACCCAGCTGGATCCCGCCACCCCGTCGCGGACCTCGATCCCGGCGGCCAGCAGGCGATCGCGGATCAGGTCCGCGGTGGACCAGTCCTTCGCGGCGCGGGCGCGGTCCCGCAGCTCCAGGAGGGTGTCCACCAGCGGCGCCATCCCGGCCCGCGGGTCGGACGCGCCGCTCGCCGCGTACTCGCCGAGCCGCACGATCAGGGCGCGGAGGGTGGCGGTCGCGTTGTCGAGGTCGGGGCCGTCCTCTCCCGATCGGATCCGCCCCTCCACCGTCTCGTCGAGCTCGAGGATCGCCGCCACCGCCTCGCGGGTGTCGCCGGCGTCGAGCGCCGCGATGAAGGCGCCCTCGAGCTCCTGCATCTGCTGGTGCACCGGGGCGGGGGGCCGAGCGGGCCGCTCGCGCGAGCCCGATCCGGCCAGCGCCGCGAAGTGGACCGCCTCGGTGGACTGGCCCTCGGCCAGGCCCCGCGCCGCGTCGCCCAGGGCGGCGATGGAGCAGGACGCCCCCGACGCGAACCGCGTGCTCCGTCCCCTGACCCGCACGGTGACCCCGCCCAGGCCGGCCACCGAGGCGGTGCCGGCCTCGAGGTCGAGCACGAGGGCGGTATGGCTGTCAACGCCCAGGATGAAGGCGCCCTCGGGCAGCATCGCCTCGAGCATCGAGATGCGGCGCTCGCCCATGTAGCAGAAGCGCGTGTCGTGATTGCCGCCCTCGGCGTTGTCGTAGTGGGGGACCACGGCGGCCCGCAGCCCGGTGGCCCGGCCCAGGAGGTCCAGGCCCGGCAGCCAGCGCGGCGCCTCGCCGACCTTGTAGACCTCGTACACCGGGATCGTCACGAGGCCGAGGGTGAGCGCCGCGGCGGAGGCCATGGTCAGGATCCCGCCCGTGGCCAGCTTCTCGGCCAGCGCGTCGGGGATCGGCCCGCCCGACCACTGGCGCAGCGCGTAGGACGGGCTGCCCGGCCCGGCCATCACGTACCGGGCCTCGCGGATCCTGGCCAGCGCCGTGGCGGCGGTCAGCGCGTCCACGTCGGAGGAGCGGTAGCTGGCCACCTCCACCGGGTTGCCCACGCTGGTGGCGAAGAACTCGACCATGCGGTCGGACAGCTCGTCGGCGTTCTCCTGGAACCCGTAGGGCGTGTCGATGACGGCCGCCGGGACCCGCCCGCCGAAGCGCTCGAACAGCGCGCGGTGCACCTTGGCCATCGCGGGCGCCACCTCGCCCGAGCCCATGATCGCGAGGATGCGCGGCCCGGTGGTCATGCGAAGAACCCGTCGTCGATGGCGTCGATCATCACATCGGCGACTTCGTCCGGGCGCTGCGCGTGGATGTCGTGGTCGCCCACGAACGGTCGCACCCGGGCTCGCGGGAGCGCCGCCCGCGCCCGCTCGACGGCCGCCTCGCGGTCGGCGCTGCGCTCGTCGGGCGCGGCCGGTCGGACCGGCAGCAGGAGCACCGGGTCGCGCACCTCCGCATAGCGCTCGGAGGGGCGGTGGTCCCACATGCCGCGCAGGACCACGAGGTGCCGGTCGAACGTCAGCCAGGGCGCGATCGTCCCGTCCGGGAAGCGCTCGAAGTTGGCGAGCGTCCCCGCGATGCCGGCCTCGGGCCAGTCGGGATGGGCGCCGCGGATGTAGCCCTCGACCTCGGCGAGCCGCCGGCCGGCCAGCCGCGGCGGCGCCAGCGCCTCACGGCAGGCCTCCCAGGACGGGAACGCCGCTGACGGCTCGAACCAGCCGCCGTCCACGCAGACGATGCCGCGGGCGAGTCCCGGGTGGCGGGCAGCGAGCTCGATGACCACGTTGCCGCCCCAGGACTGGCCCGCGATGACCGGGCGCCGGAGCCCCAGCTCCCGGGTGAGCGACGCCAGGTCGTCGGCGACCGTCGGGACGTCGTACGGGCCCTCGGGCTTGGACGAGCGGCCGTGGCCGCGGAGGTCAACCGTCACCGCGGCCTGGCCGCGGGCGTTGAGGCGCGCCGCCACCCCGTCCCACAGGCGCGCGTTCGACGCCAGGCCGTGGACCAGCACGAACGTGACCGGGGTCGTGGAGCTCGCGGGAGCGGGCCAGAGGTCGACCGCCAGCTCCACGCCGGCGGCGACCGGGACGCGACGCGTGTCCATGGGACCATGATGCCGTGGGTCCGCAACCCGTGCCGGGCACGCGGTGGTGCCC
>JAJYGO010000384.1 GCA_021785115.1 Chloroflexota bacterium
TTCGACGATCCGCGGAAGGGGCGGCGACTCACTTATCTCGACCTGCCCGATCAGCTTCGACTCGCACACATCGAGACGGCCACCAGCAGCGCGGCCAGGGGCGCCCACGAGGTCGACCTCGACGGAGTCATCGGGCGTCAGATCGGGACTGAGCTAGCGCCTCATCGACGCTCACGTGCTGGTGGATGCGCCCGCGGCAGATCTCGACCTTCTCGCGCGCATGACCGCGATCACCACGGCCTGGTCGAGGGTGGTCTCGCCGGTGCCGCCCGACTCGGTGTAGACCGCGAGCGCCTGGCGCAGCTCGTCGGCGAGGCCGAGGTAGTCGACCACGAGCCCGCCCGGCTTGTGGCGTTGGACGCGGTTCACCCGGGCGATCGCCTGCATCAGGCCGTGCCCGCGCATCGGCTTGTCGGGGTACATCGTGTGGAGCGACGGGGCATCGAACCCGGTCAGCCACGATGGGGGTGCCGGTGGAGCCGATGAAGCCGATGAAGGACGCGTTGGGCAGCGCGTCGCGCACCTGCTGGGCATACCCGTAGGTCACCACACCGGTCTGCTTGTTGACCTTGGCGTCGAAGCCGTACTGGCTGCGGTGCGCCTCGTCGGCGATGACGACGATAGTGGGGCACTCTGAGAGGAGCGCGTGGCCCTGCCCTCTACGGCATCAGACTCAGGATCGCGGCGAGGTCCGCCAACCATTCGATCAGCAGCACCTCACCTGCCCCTGGCGGCGGTGTGCACAGCAGCACAGGTGGCGACATCGGCCGTGTGAGTCCGTAGTGCGAACCCAAGGCCGATGCCTTCCGTGCCGCCCGCTCCGCCTTATGCGCGAAGAAATTGCGCATTGTCGGCAAGTCGCTGAGGACGCGGGTGGGATAGCTGATTGCGGCGTCCACTTCCGGGTAGATCGTGGCGCCGATGTATGCGAGGGCTCGTGCAAGGTGACCTTTGTTCTGAAAGTCAGGTTGCTCCGTGGGCCCCCACTGCCGTCTGATCCCACGCAGCCCTGGATGCAATGCATGCACGGCAAGATCAATCGCATGGCTAGCGTCTCGAGCGGGGTTCGCGACAATGCGATTGCCAGCCGGGTCACGCGCGCCGAGAGCCGAGGACAAGAAGAGACACAGACTGTACTGTGCCCAGAGATTCGCAGCCTCTATCGTGACGTACGATAGAACCCGTCGCTCCGCAGGGTCGAGAGGAAGCTTGAGCCCGGCCGAGAGCATGCGTAGCCGTTCGAGACGGGCCTCGGCCGTCTCGGTCAGCTTTGAGATGGGCCCGACGGTCGGTCGCACCTCTCAGTTCGGCAGGTCGTCAGCAAGAGCACGGCAGAACCACTGGAGACGCGCCGCACGTTGCGTTCCTACGTTCGTCCTTTCGGAAGATGCCAGAACAAACGGCCGCAGGTCGCCGGCGGCCTCCCCGTCCCCCTCCAGAACCTCAGCAAGACGCGTCAGGTTCACGATAACGACGTTGCTGTTCGCGATCGATACACCCTCACTGGGATAGATGCGGTCGAGCGCGTCGATCCCTTCTTGCATGTGCATCAACGCGAGGATAAGTGAGTAGGCCTGATGAGGCCGAGAAAGCGGGGTGTCGTACAAGTCACGCCATGCGAAGAACGCATCCAATGCGTGTCGCAGTCGGCGCCCAAGATCAATCTGATCCGCCTCCGGGAAGCCCTCGACCTTGTCGTGCGACCGGTAAACGGAGTCGAGTGACCGCTTGTTCGTCGTCCGGATACCGTCGAAGTACGCACTACAAATCTCGGTCAGCAGCTTCTGATCCTGCATTCGCACGAGAGACTTCTGCGTGAATACCCCCGCCAGCCGAAACGCTTCTGCGTACTCGGTGCTGAGGTGCCTCATGAACCACTTGAACTCCCCTTGGAACTCTGCGTGCCGTTGTTCCTCAGGGTTCAGTGGCACGGTGAAGGAGTTCATCCGCCGGAACACCTCACGCACGTCTTCCTCGGTTGCCCCGACGAATAGATCGAACTGAAGCCCATAGTCTCGGAACTGTGCCTGCAGTTCCTCAGGGAGCTCTGAATAGCGCCGGCCCATTGCGTCTTCGAGAGTGACGTTGTTCGTCAAACGGTACCCGTCGTTGTAGTAGTCCACAATCGCGCGAGTGCGTTGTTGGCCGTCGACAATCTCCTTGATCGGCCGCCGCGTGCGCAGGTCCGTCACTTGATGCAGGAACAGCTTTGGTACCGGGAAGTTCAGGAGGATTGTCTCGATCAGGAAGGACTGCGCGGTGCGCGGCCAGACTTCGTCGCTTCGTTGATACTGTCGATTGACGCGAATCTCTTTGCGCTCGTACATGTCGCAGTAGTCGGCCACGGTGTATTCGGGGCTTCTGATCTCCATTCCATCCTACTCTTTGCTGAATCGAAGAATGCTCTCAGTTGCCGCGAACGCGGAGCGCCATGCTCGTGCCTTTCGATTGATGGCAGCCTTTGTGCTCGTCACCACGAAGTCGTGGCGCGCTTGAAGCGCAAAGCCGACGGATTCCCCCATCTCGATGAAGATGCGAGCTAAATCGACCTGCACGTCCTTGTAGAACGAGTCTTGGACCACGATAACCGCGTGCCCATGCGGTGAGAGCACGCGGTGGAGTTCGCTGAAAGACTGCCACATGGACGCAAGGTACTGCAGGAAGTACTTGCGGTAGTACGTGCCTGAGGCACGCGACGGATGCGCAGCTACCCGCGTAATGAGCGTGTTGGCAGCCGGACCCCACGCAGGATTCGGCGGAGGAACTTCGGCAGCAACAGTCGGTGTGCCGATCATCTGGCTCCGCAGGGAGCGGACCGCTTCCGATGACAAGCCGAGCACCGCGAGCTCCGGTCGAGTCGCGATCACATAGTCGATCCGGGTGCAGTACGGCGGCGAGGTGATGATGGCGGTCGCGCTTGCGTCGCCAATCGGCATGGCAGAGGATGTTGCCAAGTCGACGGTCGCCTGTGAGGTTGGATCAGAAGGCTGCTGAACACGCAGCTTCTGCGTGAGTACATCTGACGCGTGGCGGAACGAAGCGTAGAGCCCCCCCGAGGCCAGCGAGGCCTGCACCGCCGAGGGCGTCTTGATCCAAGTCGGATTCGTGCCGACGAATGCGCCGAGGTTCGATCGGACCGCGTCAAACAGGGCCACATAGAAGAATGCGGCGAGGGCAGAGATGCCGTCGAGGTGCTCCACAGACTGCCTGCACGGGACGGCGCTCGCGGCCAAGACGTGGCGGATGGCGCGTTCGATGTTGCGGGCCTCTTGCGCGGAATGAGGGTCGAACCACGCCAGCAGCGGATCATCATCTCGACCAGTCCCGGCATCGATCCCTCGCGCGTGGCCGACGAGGTCTTCCGTGAGGGGCGCGATGCTGTCGGCCACTCCCGGTCCCAGTAGTCGTGATCGGGCGATCAACACAAGGGCAGGGTTTACATCGTAGCCAAGTGCTCGGACTCCGCGCGATTGGGCGACGGCCGTCGTTGTGCCCGATCCATTCCAGGGGTCAAGGACAAGCCCGTCCGCTCCGAGCCCGAGTAGGACAAGGACGTCTTCTACGAACGCGGGCGAGTAGCCGGCGTAGTACCGGTACCAGTCGTGGGTCCTGTCCTTGGCCAACTTGGGGCTGCGCATCTGCGGATCGTACGCGCTCGGGGCGGATCTACCCGGCTCCCAACGCGGGCTTCCCAGGGGGATAGCGGCCAGGCAGGCCATCGGCACCGCGCAAAGGCCGCGCGGGACGCCGATGCGCGAGGTTCGTCGAGCCGCGCGGCGGCGGCCGCTCTGCACCGGCGTGGCGGCTCAACTGCCTGCTCAGCCCCGACCCACGCTCAGTGGGGCGCAGTGATTGCCGACACGCCGATTCTACGTCACATGTGGGGGCCGGGCGCCGACTCTGCCGGCCGCTGAGCAAGCGAGTGGGGCGAACTGTTGACCGGTTGGTCTGGGCGAGAGGATTTGGCCCCGCGGAACCGACCTCATCTGTGCCCCCGGAGCGCAGTCGTACATCACTCGCACCGTCCGTCCCCGATCCGAACTCCGCCGGCTGACACGTCCGCGTCAGCCACGCGTCACGGGCAGCGACGCTGGCGTCGGACTCGATGATCCTCGTGGTCGCCGGCACGCCCGGTATCGGTGGGGCGCCGCCGTGGGCGGCGTCGACGATCACGTACCGCAGCTCGCCGGACGCGACGTACGCCTGGACCTGCGCCACCGTCGGCACCGGGTCCGATCCCTTGAACCCGCCCATCCCCATGACGGGGAGCCCGGACTCGAGCTCCAGCGGACCATCGTCGTCCGCGGAGGCGACGGCGACGATCCAGTAGGCGGTGCGCGACATCCGAGACGGTGTGCGACGCCCGATGTCCGCATCCCGCTGCGTCACGCGCAGCTGTCCCCCCGCCGGGGGATGCCGCGGCCGCGAGGGCGCGCGAACTGGCGGCACTAGTCGCGGTCGCGCCAGCGGGCGAGTGCTGCGGCTCCGATCGCGACCGCGTCCTCGCGGAGGAGGCCCAGACGAACGTCGATCGCCGTTGGCCCGCCCGCCCACTCCGCCCGACGTTCCGTGAACGCCTCCCAGTAGGCGGCGGCGTTGACTGCGCCGCCGCCTATGACGACAACCTCGGGGTCGACGATCGCCGTCGCGGACGGAAGCCAGTCGGCCAATCGCCGACCGGCAGTCCGAAGGACATCGATGGCGATCTCGTCACCGGCATCCGCGCGCCGTGAGATCTCCCGGTACGGGACTCGCCTCCCTCCCGCCCGCGCCGCGTAGGCGATCTCGACTGCCGTCGCCGACGAGACCGCCTCGATGTGACCAGGGATCCCGCACAGGCAGACGAACCCGGCCGCGCCCGCCGCCTCCGTGTGGCCGACCTTGCCTGCCCGGTGGTGGGCGCCGTGGAGGACGCGACCGTCCAGAACGACCCCGCCGCCGATCCCCGTCCCCACGAAGACGCCGATAACGGAGGCGGCGCCGCGCGCCGCGCCGAGCGTCGCCTCCGCGTACGTTGCCGCATTCCCATCGTTGTCGACGACGACAGGCACCCCGAGCCGGGTGGAGAGTCGCTCGCCGAGCGGGAACCCCGACCAGTTCCGGATCGTCGTCGTCGCCCAGACGATCCGGCCTGTCGCGGCGTCGATGTCGCCGGCCGTCCCGACGCCGCACACCGAGACCTCCCGTGCGTCGACGAGGGCGGCACCCCGGACGATGGCGTCGACGATCGCGTCGCCCCCCTCGCCCGGGGTCGGCACCTGGACCGAACGCGTGACGCAGCCCGGCTCGTCCTGGAGCGTGACCCGGATCTTCGTGCCACCGATGTCGACACCGAGCGCCGGCCCGGCCGTCACGACTGCATCCTCGCTTCCCTGCGCCCCTCGCTCGCCATCGCGTCAGTGTGCCGTCGGCGGAGCGGTCCCGTCAGGAGGCTGCGCTCTCCGCGTGCACGATCCAGAGGAAGGCGTCGAGAGCGGCGGTCGCGTCCTCGGACTGGAAGATGTTCCGACCGAACACGATCCCCGCGGCGCCTGCGGCCATCGTCCCCTCGGCGAGCTTCAGGGCGTCCTCGTCGGCCCGCTTCGAGCCACCCGCGACGAGGATCGGAATGTAGGTCGCCTCGACGACCTCGCGGAACGTCTCGACGTCCCCGGAGTACACGGTCTTGATCAGGTCGGCGCCGAGCTCCGCCGCCACCCGCGTGTGGAACTTCAGCAGTTCGAGGTCGGCGCTCCCATCCGGCAGGAACTCGTTGCGGATGGCCCGCGACTCGATCATCAGCGGCAGCCCGACCCGCTCGCACGCTCGGGCGAACTCGGCGTTCCGTCTGATCTCTTCGGCCTCATGCCGCGGGTCCGACCCGCCGATCCAGAGGTAGGTCATGATCGCATCCGCACCAGAGGCGACTGCCTCCTCGGCGGTCAGCATCGCCGTCGACCAGCCCTCCTGATAGACGCGGGTCCCTGCGTGCATCCGCCCCTGGTTCTGCCAGTCGGCCATGAGGATCAGCGCCGGGGCGTCGGCCCCGACGAACTCGCCCTCGAGGAGCGGCAACATGCCCGGCGACACCATCACTCCGTCGGCCTTCCGGAGCTGGCGGAGCGTGGTCGCGAGGCCTTCGCCACGATGGAGGCCGGGGATCGGACCGCGGATCACGCCGTGGGAGTACGCGATGAGAAGGGCGTGGCCGTCCGCGCCGAAAAGGCGCCCCATGCGGATCTTCTTACCGGTGCGCGCGTCCATTCCTGCTCCTCTCGACGAGCGTGCTCAGATGACGGTGATGTCCTGGGTCGCCGCCCACTCGCGGATGGCCTCGGGGAACTGGTCGTCGACGACGAACGCGTCAAAGTCCGTGAGCGGGCAGATCCGGGCGAACGCGACGCGCCCGAACTTCGAGCTGTCAGCGAGCAGGTAGCGGCGGCGCGCATTTCGGACGAGGAGCTGGTTCGTCTCGACCTCTATGTGGGACGGATGGGTCCAGCCGGCTTCGATGTCGACCGCGACGGCGCCGAGGAACGCCTTGTCGACGTGAAGCTGTTCGAGCGCGTGGATCGCCGTTGGCCCGACGAGCGCCTGGGTTGACGG
>JAJYGO010000191.1 GCA_021785115.1 Chloroflexota bacterium
TCCGCGGTCGTCCGGAGCGGCACCTCCAGAGCCTTTGTGGCTCGGATCTGTTGCAGGTAGCCGTAGACGGTGAACTTCGACACGCCGAGGCGTTTGGCGGTCAGCTCGATCGCGCCCTTGATCAGGAAGACGCCGCGTTCTTCGAGATCAGCCACCACGCGCGTGCGCTCTTCGGCTGACATCCGCAACGGCTGGACCCCGGTCTCCAGGACGATCGTCGCGAGGATGTCGTCGAGCACGTCGCCAATCGTGTTTCCGAAACGCTCGACGGGTGTCGGCGTCGCCTCTTCCGTGGCGAGCGCCTTGGCGGCCACGAGTTGCAGGTCTTCGTAGAGGGACACGTCGACGTTCACGCACAACGCCCCGACTACCCGGCCGGCATCTCGGATGAAGAGCGTGGAAGACCGGAGCGGACGCCCGTTCGGCGCCGTCGTGCGGTAGTTGAACAGGTCTGGGGCCGCGTCCCCCGAGGCTCTGAGTGCCTCCAACACGACGTTTGTCACGGGCGCGCCGGGGGTACGGCCCGTCAAGCATCCGGCGATGTGTATGAGGGAGTTGGATGGGTGTCGCAGATCGTGGAGGACGATCTCACAATCAGGGCCGAAGGCGCGCGCCAGGCCCTCGACAAGCGGGATGTACCTCGTCAGTGCCGGATGGGGTGTGTAGCTGATTGCCACTGGCCCTTCCTCATGGGCCGAATGGTACGGCCACAAACTCATGGACGTCAATAGTTTTGTTGGCCTCACAATTGCTTGTGTTGCGGGAACTGGCCTTCGTCTTTCGGCGCGGCCGCGACTCGCCAGACTGTCGGTCGACTGCCGCGAGGTGCACAGATGACCAACCCACTCGGGCGGATCGGCGTGTGGAGCACCCAGCTCCGCCGGGGAGACGCGTCCGAGCCTGGCCGGCGACGGCCCCGGCGGTCGTCCCCTTCGGCGCGTACGCCGGCGCGGTGCGTGGGCCGCTCTCGCACGAGGCAGAGGCGCTCGCTTGCGGCGAGTGGTGTCCGGCGTACCTGCCGTCCGTGGTCGATATGGAGCCGCAGGACTATCCGGACCTTGACAACGCACACGCTGCAGGCATAGTGCAGACAACCGCGCTATCATCTGCAGTCAGCACGCAGTCATCGAGGAGCGTCATCGTGTACTTCGGTCGCGAGCGGCTCCCGCGGATTCAGTTCGCGCGGAATCCTCTCAAGGTCGTCATCGCTCAGATGCGCTTTCCGGCCGAGCTCGCGCTCGCCGAGCCGGCAGCGCACACCCGAATCCAAGCCGGCCTGCGAGATCGGTATCCGCTCGCGCAGCCGCTCGACCAGATGAGTATCCAGGTCGCGCTCGGCCCGCAGGCGATGCCACCCGTCTCTCAGTCACGCTCGTCCGGAATCCGCTTTGCGAGCGAGTCGGGCGACTGGGCGGTCACCGTAAGCCCTGACGCTGTCAGCCTTCAGGCAACGGCTTACCACGACTGGGACGACTTCAAGGGCCGGTTCGAGCAGGTTCTTGACGTGCTCCTCGCCGAAGCGCGCGTGCGGCGGGTCGATCGGCTCGGGCTCCGCTTCATCGACGAACTGTCCCATCCAGAGGTGCGAACGCTCGCCGACTGGAGCCAGCTCCTCGACGCCTCGCTTCTCGGCACCGCTGCAACCGACAGGTTTGCCGGCATCGCGACACGCACCACAGAACAGATCGTCCTCGAGGAGGGCGACGACGGGGCCGTGATCACGCATGCGTACTTTCAGAACCCGCCGGACTCGGACCCGCCGTCAACGTTCGTGCTGGACACGGACGGCTTCTCGGCGCGACCCTTCGACCTTGACCGCGAGGAGATCCGAGTAAGGCTCGAGCGCTACCACGACGCGGCGTGGAACCTGTTCCGCGAGACTGTTCGCGAGCCGATGATCGAGTGGCTGGGGGTGGAAGCGTGAGCAGGAGCGTCCTCCACGGGGTGGCAGGCGAGCAGAGCGACGCCCTCAGGATGCTGGCGCTCCAGCACGCCTTCGGAGCCGACTACTCGGTTCTTGGCCTGTCCCAGCATGATGCGAGTGTTCTGTACGAAGCTGGCTACAGGCTCCCCGTCGTGGTCACCACGGCAGGGAGCGCGATCGACCTCGGCGAGACCTGGTACCAGTTGTACGACCCGATCCTGCCCGCGGAGCGAACGACCTTCGGGGTCCTGCAGGCCCGCGTCCCCTCCGAGGGCTACCCCACGCAGTCGGACGTGATGGGGGCGCTCGAGGAGGTCCGCGAGCGCCTCGGCCTCACGGTCACCGAGGCCGCCCCGCTCATCGGCGTCGGCGACCGCTCGTACGCTGCCTACAAGAGCGGCGAGGCGCCGATGCCGCTCGCGCGAGTGCAGTCGGCGATCAACGCGACCATGGCGCTCGGCTGCCTCTCCGCGAGCCGCTGGGAGGCGACGAGGCGCGTGCTGACGACGATGCCCGAGGCCGCGCCGCTGGTCGCGACGGGGCAGTTCGTCTCGCTCAAGGCGCTCGTCGGCCGGGCACAGGCGGAGATCGACCGCGAGCGCAAGGCGATCCTGCCTGCCGGCACCGCCGTCCCGTCCCTCCCGCAGGGGATCCAGGCTGCCGCCGCCAAGGCGGTCATCGAGTCGCCGGAGTTCACCGCCCTCGTGCCGTACCTTGAAGCCTTCGCCCCTGGGCTGCGGGCCGAAGACGCGGTCTCGAGGACGGCGGTGATGCTCGACCTTGAGGGGGCCGTCGAGCGCCTGTACGAGGGCGACCCGCTCGGAGCGGACTGGCTGTTCCTGACCGCGCTGCGCGCGGGGGAGGTCGACGCGCTCATGAGCCGGGCGCGCGACGTGCTGCGCGAACCGGGTCCGTTCTCCGATCGGTGGGCCCAGTTCCTGTCGACAGCCGCCGATGAGGCCTGGGCCGGATACGCGCTCGAGATCGCCGGCCCGGTCGACGACTCCCGCGATGAGGAGCCGGCTTCGGCTCGCGCTGCGATCGACGTCGCCGACCTCGGGTTCGACCTCGTCACCGGCCGGGTCCTCCGGAGCCGCTGAGGTGTACCGGCCGCCCACGGACGAGGAGCGCGAGAAGCTGCTCTACGGCTTCGGCGACCTCTTCGCCGCGCCGTGGATGTCCGACCTCGTCCTACGTTGGGACTCGGTCCCCCTGCGCAAGGACACCGTCCCGGTCAACCGCCAGCAGGTGGAGGTTTTCATCCCGCAGGACCCGAGCACCGTGCGCGGCCGGACTTACCCGAAAGACGCCATCCTCGCCCACACCTCAGACCCCGAGGACCTCGCGATCGGGCACGGCAGTCTCGGGATCCTCGCTGTCGCCGTGTCCGACGACTGCGACTTCGCCGGTCGGGTCGATACGCCGAGGGGCCGCCTCCGCTTCGCGCCTGTGTCGAAGCTGCCGCCAGTCGGCACCGACGCGCGGGACAAGGCCCTCAGCACCACAGCGTTCGACCGCTACCCTATCCCGGCGCAGACGGACGACCCGGCGCTCGACGGGGGGGTGATGGAGTTCGGCCAGACCTTCTCGGTCGCGGCCGTCGACGTGTTCGAGAGGGCGACCTGGCTCGGGAGGATCGCCGACCCGAGGGTGCGGGCGAAGGTCCAGTACCGGTGGAGCGCCCACGCCACGCGCCACGGGCCGGACGCCGCCCGCGACACCGCCGAGAAGCTCGCGCGGCTGATCACGGCCGATGGCGACCCCGAGGTGGCGAAGCGCCAGCGCGGACAGGACCCCCTCCCCATCGCCCCAGCTGCCGAGGCCATCATCAAGCCGCTGACCAGGCTGCTCCTAATCCCATGGCTCATCGAGGGCCCGCAGGCCGACGCCATCGGGCTCGCGCTCGAGCGGGGCGACCCGTACCAGCCGTACGTCGAGGCGCTGGTCGAATCCCTCCGCGAGATCGCGCCCGCAGCCGAAGACGCCATCGCGGCGCTCGAGGAGACGACCAAGCGCCAGATCTGACACACGGAAGGGGCTCTCCGCCCGACGTGCCGCGATGTCGTCTGGCAGCGGCTGGTGACTCCGTCGCGGACCATCGAGTCGACCCCAGACGTCCGGTCCCCTCCTCCGCGCGGCGTGGGCGACGGGCGTCCCGCGCGACGAGCTCGTGCTGGCCGCGCTCGGCCCGCGCATGCTGGCCCTCGCGCGGGATCGCGCCTGGGGCGCCCATCCGTACTTCGTGACGCCCGAGCACACGCGCCTCGCCCGCGAACGTCTACCGCCATCTCTCAGGATGGAGCGGCGGGCCCGGATCGGGCGCCCAACTCATCATCGTCGACAACGCGCCACCGGATATCGGACGCCGCCATGTCGTTGTCGACTTTAGTGCCGACGCAGATAGACCACCCTACGGCCTCATAGACGATATCGTCGATTGACCAACAGGCTTGCGGCGGCGGACAGCCGCGCAAGCCTGTTGCGCTGATGATTCACGAATTGGTTGTTGACACGCGAGAGCCTCCTAGACTCGGTGTGGGTAACCAGCTCACACCGACAGGGAGCCTCTCGTGGAACATCGCAGGGCGCGCCTGACCGTCGTCGGCAGGCGGCCCCTGGTCGATCGGGTGGCGGTCGACGGGTGGACTGTCGCGAAGGCCGCCGAGGCGGCCGGGTGCGTCGCCAGACCGCGTGCAAGTGGGCGCGGCTCTATCGGGAGGCCGGGCCGGACGGCCTGGAGGACCGCAGTTCCCGGCCCTATCAGTCGCCCCGGACACTGCCCGAGGAGACCGTCCGCGCCATCCTCGCAGCCTGCCACGATCTGGACTACGGACCCGACCGCCTGGCGCCGCTCGCGGGGATCCCCCCGCTCGACCATCGGCGACGTCCTGCGCCGCCACGACCTGTCGCGCTCCGGGACCGGGACCGGCCCACGGGGATCCTCAACCGCCACTTGTCCGCTCTTCGGTCTGCGGCCCGATCGAAGAGCCCGACGATCCAGGAAACCACCTCCTTCCGGCGCGAGGTGCCCGCAGTGGCCTACGACGGCCCCTCGGCCCGCACAACCGTCGCGGCAAGCTCGCGTCGCGGGTCCGCGTTGACCAGCAGGCCCACGAGGAGCGCGCCGGCCAGCAGTACGATGGCGCCCCATGCCGTGGCCGTCGTGAACCCGTGCACGATCGCGGTCGCGGGAGCACCGTGCAGGCCCTGAACCGCCAGATACGACGCGGTGGCGCTCGCCGCGATCGTGCTGAGCAGTGCGGTGCCGATGGATGCCCCGATCTGGTTGGACGTGCTCGACATCGCCGACGTCACCCCCGTGTCAACCGGAGCGACACCGCTCAGGGCCGCACCGAGGGCCGGGGTGCCGTTGAGGCCGGCCCCGAAGCCCAACAGGAGCTGAGCGACGAGGATGAGCGGGAAGTACGAGCTGCCGGCCGTGAGCCCCGCCAGCAGCACGTTCCCGGCCCCGCACAACAACAGGCCGGGCGTCAGCAGGTAGCGAGCGGGAACGCGCGGCATGAGCCGGGGCCCGACCAGCGCCGCCCCGACGCTGTTCGCGATCGCCCAGGGCACCAGGGCAAGGCCCGTGATGAGGGGCGAGGCGCGCAGGACGACCTGGATCTCATAGGTCAGGATCAGCAGCATCCCGAAGTTCGAGAAGCTGTTGAGCCCCAAGGCGATGAAGGCACCCGCCCGGTTGCGGTCGGCGAGGACCCGCAGCGGCAGCAGCGGGCTGCGCACGCGAGCCTCGACCAAGACGAACGTCAGCAGCAGCGCGGCGGCGGCGACCAGCAGGCCGAGGACCTCGTGCGAGCCCCAGCCAGCGGTCGCGGCGTCGGACAGCCCGTAGACGAGGACGGCCATGCCGCCCGTGCCGAGGACCACGCCGGGGACGTCGACGTGGACGCTGCGATCGCCGGGGAAATCGGGCAGCACCCGTAGCACCCCGAGCGCCACGACCATCGCCACCGGGACGTTGACGTAGAGCGTCCAGCGCCAGCTCAGGTACTGCGTGATGACGCCGCTCAGGATGAAGCCGAACACGGCGCCGCCGATGAGCACCGCCGTGAAGATCCCGAGGGCCCGGGCGCGCGCCCGGGGCTCTTGGAAGAGCAGTACCAGCAGCGAGCGCGTCGAGGGCACCAGCAGCGCCCCGAAGGCCCCCTGCAGCGCTCGTCCCGCGATCAGCATGGGCCCGCTGAGCGCGGCCCCGCTCAGGGCCGAGGCACCCACAAAGCCGATCGCCCCGGTGAGCAGGGTGCGCCGGTGTCCGAGGCGGTCGGCCAGGCGGCCGCCCAGCAGGAGCAATCCACCGTAGGCCAGCGTGTAGGCCGTGAGCACCCACTGGCGAGTCGCGTCGGAGATCCCGAGCTCCCGCTGCGCCGAGGGCAGGGCCACGGTCACGATCGCCGTGTCCATGGCCACCATGAGGGTGGCGAGCGAGATCAGGGCCAGGGCCCACCAGCGGTGCGGCAGGCCGGCGGCGGCCCTGAATATGCTCGTCTGGGGCGCGGTCCCACGGGCGGCGGGGCTGGTCATGTCCGCTCCATCGATGGCAGAAGATACGTCAGTATCTAACAACCAGGCATGGGGTTGTGTCAATAGGGAACCGTGGTATCCTGTGTGCCACGCC
>JAJYGO010000284.1 GCA_021785115.1 Chloroflexota bacterium
CCGCTGCTCGAGGTGGTCGCGCGGCGCCCCTCCGGATATGGTGATGCCGCCGGGCAGCCCGGCGGCATCACCTCTCCTGGAATGTCCGGGTTTCAGTGGCCGTTGACCGCAGCCACGAGGTCCGGCACCAGATTGGCGGCATTCGGCGTGCCCAGCCCCGTGACCGGGTCCCAACCCGTCGTCGCCGGATAGCCCGGGATCGACGGGTCGGTCTGGTTCGCGTTGCCCGTGGCGACGTCGTAGAAGTCGTTCGCGTAGCGAGTCGCGTCCGCGCCGATCTTGTACAGGCCGGGGTTGATCAGACCCAACCCCCTGCCGTTGATCTGATCGGCGATGGCGACCAGTCCCGCCCACTGGGGGGTAGCGAGCGAGGTCCCGCCGATGTCCCACCAGCCGGCCGAACAGGGCGTCCCGTTCGCGTCGCAGGTCACGTCGCTGGCGCTACCGTCGGGCGGCAGGGACAGGTAGACCAGGCCACCCGTGGCGGCACTGGCTTGGAAGGCGACGTCGGGGACGCCACGCATGGCTCCGATCGTGGTGCTGCCGGACGGCAGGCTGTTCTGCCAGCTCGGCTTCGCGAAGTCCTGGCTGAACCCGCCACCGGAGAAGGTCCAAGCCACCTCGGCCGCACCCCCGAAGGCCGGATTGGAGCACTTGGCACCCACGCCGGGAACGATGTACGGGGTCCTCGGATCGTTCGTGCCAGCCGTCGGGTCCGTGCAGAGGTAGGTCCCGCCTACGCCAGTCACGAGCGGATCGGAGGCTGGCCACTCCACGCTGGGATACGGGATCAGGAAGCCGCCCTTGGCCACCGGCTGCTTGGTGCCGTTGGCCGTCCCGCCGTCACCCGAGGCGCCGAGCACAGTCACGCCGCTCTGCGCCGCTGAGATGAAGGCGTGCCGCAACGTCATCAGGGATGCCACGCTGCCAAACGAGCCCTCCGCGGCAGCGAAGCTCTGCGAGATCACCTGTGCCAGGCCGTGATCGACCACGTACTGCTCGGCGGCCATCATCTGGACGAAGCCCTGCACCCCGAGGGTTTCGGCGGTGGGCGTGGTGACCAGCAGGATGTTGGCCATGGGGGCGATGGCGTGGGCGGTCTCGACGTCGAGCGACACCTCGAGCGCCCAGGCGCTCTTGTCCTCAAGATGGGTACCCTTGCCGGGCTGCGCGATGGTCGCGGGCGAGCCCTGCAACGCGAGCTGCGAGAAGGTCGGCATGCCCGCTGTGCACGTCACGCCTTCTTCGCCGCACATGGACTGCAGGCCGAAGGCCTGGTCGAAGACGTGCAGGTCATGGGCGATCGTGTCGCTACCGTAGCTGTCGACGATCGCGATGGTGATGCCCTGTCCCTCATGGTTCGCCGTGTAGAGCGGTCCCACGTTGTATGCCGACTGCACCGCCTGGGGGGTGAAGCAGGTGCGCCCGACGGCCTCGCACTGCGGCTCACTCGGCGGGGTGGTGCCCGTCGAGACGAGCACGGCGTCCGAGTAGGTCGGGTGGATCGCCGGGACCGCTGCGTGCGGATGTGTCGTGGCGGTGGCACCTGCGGCCGCGCCCGCCGACAGCCACAACAGCGCCGCGACCGAGACCGCCACCGCGGGCCTGGCAAACGCGCCAAGGCGGCTGTGGGTCCGTTTGGATAGAACGCGCACGATCAACACCCTCCTCCGAGTACCGCGGGTCGGTCTCGCCATTGGCTCGGCGCTCGCCGCTCAGGCGACCGGGTTCGGCTCGCGCGTCATCGCTCCCCCGTAATGGTGGGGGTATGCGCCTGACGTGACCCCGCCGTCAAGGGGTGATGGGCGATGCTGCGGTGTCCCCACGCACCGCCGCGCCGCACGGATCGTGCTGGCTCTGGATGGCACCCAAGTAAGCCCCGGTGAAGCCGCGTCACCTACCCTTCCCGATTTTCCCCCGGGCAACGCACCGCGCCAGGAGGCGGGGCGGGTTCGAGCGGGCGACCCGGGGGGCTGGCTGACCATACTTGCGTCGCCCGCCTCCCCCGCGCCACCCCGTGGCGCCGGCGGCACTCTGCGTGCCGGGAGATCCGGTCCGGCCAGCACTACTGATCGGCAGGGGACGCACTAGCGGCCGGCCGGACGCGGGATTGAGGGTCAGGGCCTGCCCGTGGCGGTTCCGGGTGCGACCTCACGCGACCCTGTCCTGCCCCTCGCTCGCCCCGCGAGACTCGAGGGCTCCGGCAGGAGCCGGGCCCTCGAGCGTGATGGCTTCCTTCTTGTCGATGGCTCTACCCACCAGGCGGACTTCACCTTCACCAAGCAGGGTCGGCTGCGGAGAGCCTGACGCAGCTCCCCGCCGTCCAGGTCCAGGAGGCATGATTGACGCGCAATCGTCGATGCCTGGCAGCGCGGCTGGTCCGTCGGCCGCTGAGGAGTATCGGAGGTGGCGGCGTGCAGCGCTTCGACCAGCTCACCGATGCGGCGCGCAAGGCCCTGACGCTCGCCCAGGATGAGGCGTCACGCCCCTGCATCGGGACGGAGCACCTCCTCCTCGGCCTCATCCGGCTGCCCGATTGCGTCGCCGGACGCGCGCTGGAGAGCATGGGCGCGCCGCTCTCCCATGTGCAACGGGCGGTCGAGCACAGCGTAGGCAAGGACGATCGCCCCGTCCGCGGCGAGGTCGGCCTGACCGAGCGCGCCAAGCGCGTGATCGAGCTGGCCATCGACGAGGCGCGCCAGATGGGCGCGGGCGATTTCACCACGGGCCACCTGCTGCTCGGGCTCCTCGGTGAGGGCGAGGGGATCGCCGCGTCCGTCCTGCACGCGTTCTCGATCGACCTCGACACGGCCCGCGAACAGGTGCGGCGCATTCTCGCCGCGGGCGACGCGTCAGAGGACGCGGGCGGGAACGTCGCCCCGCTGGTCGCCGTCGGCACGCTGCCCCCCGAGGAGGCCCGGCGGTTCCAGGAGCAGTGGGGTCGATTTGCGGGCCTCACCGCGGGTGCGCTCGACCGCGTCGTCACCATCGGACAGACGGCATCCGATGCCGGCGTCAGGCTCGAGCTGCTCGCCCTCGAGGTCCGTGCTGCGGGATGCGTGCTCCACTGGCGGGCCCACACCGCCGCGCGCCTAGTCGTTCGGCCCGAGTTCGTCGTGCGCGACGACGCCGCCACGGACTACACGGTCAGACCCGCAGGATCGAGCGGTAGCCTGGGCGACCAGCAGGGACAAGCACTAATCGTGCCGGCACCGCCGGGCGCGGCCCACACGATGCGGATCGAGGTCCACGCCTTCGGCGCCCGTCGCATGCCGCTGCCGCCGGGCGTACCTCCGCCGCCGACCGAGGAGATCCACGGTGCATGGCGGTTCGAGTTCTCCATGCGTGAGCGGCGCTGAGCCTCGCAGCGAATGCATGTGACCTGTCTTCGAGGCCGCTGGACGGTTCGCGGCGGCGGTCGCGAGTGCCGTCACGAAGGCATACCCTCAGAAGGCGGGCTGTGGCACCTTCGGCTCGGCGAGCGCGGCGAGGTTGTCGAGCAGCTGCTGCGCCACGCGCTCGAGCGCCGTCTGCAGCGCGGGGCGGCCAAAGATGTGTTCCAGGAGGACGAGCGTGCCCGACTCCTCGCACACGATGTCGATCGAGCAGCGCGTCGCCTGGCCCGCCGGGGCGAACCGGTAGATCCAGTCGCTCGTGCCGCCGTACTCGGTGCAGTCGACGCGGATGTACACCAGCCGTCGTGCATCGGCCGCCACGACGCTGCCCTTCCCGGCGAACTGCAGCCCCAGCATCCTGAGGGTCGTCTCGAAGGTCGTGCCGACCCGATCGAGCGGGCCGTTGACGCTCCGCATCTCCATGTTCGGGTTCCAGCCAGGCAGCCACTCGATGTCGCGGGTCAGCTCGAAGACGTGCTCGATGGGCGCGCTGACCAGCCGCTCGTGGTGAACGTGTACCGTCCCTTCGCCGTCCACGCCCCGGGGAGGGGCTCGCCCGACGGTTCGCGCGCTGCGAGCGGCACCGATGGTTCCGATGATGGGACGCACGCCGACCACCTCCCGGGGACGCTCCGCCGCGGATCGGTCCCGCCAGTGGCTCGGCGCGGTCGGGGCGGCCTGGGCAATCGGCCGCGCGTCGACGCCCCCCGCGTGCCGGGCCAGCATGCGCCAGCTCCACCCCAGCACAAGTGCCGATCGGCGGCAAAGGAACAAGCCGCCCGGGGATCGGCCACGCCTGCGGGGTCCCGTAAGGGCCCTCGGGTTCGGTGCCAGGACACGCGCTCGCGGCTACCGCTGGGCGCGGGCGACCTTCAGGGTCTCTCGCACGATGGCGTCGAACGCGCGGGACGTGGGAAGCGGGATCTCGTGGCCATACCCCTCGAGGAGGGTGAGCGTTGCGGCGTAGCCCGCGGCGGTGAGCGCCGCGTGGAACCCGATCGAGCCCCCGGGTGGCACGTCAGCGTCATCGGCGCCGTGCAGGAGGGAGACGCGGAGGCTCGGGTTGCCGCCCAGGTGCGTGAAGGGGTTCATTGCGTCGTAGCGGGCTGGGTCGGTCTGCCGCAGAGCGGGCCGCGGATCACCAGGACAGAGGGTCGGGTCATACGGACCGGCCACCCCCACGAGGGCGGCCGGCAGGGCTGACACACCGCCTTCCGCGCAGTCACCACCGAACCGATCGCCGGCCAGCGCCACCAGGGCCCCATGGACCGCGCCAGCCGAGATGCCGAGCACGGTGATCCGCGCGGGATCGCCGCCGTACCCGGAACCCGTCGCTCGGGCGAACCGAACCGCGCAGGCGGCATCCTCAACGCCGCCGGGCCGCTGCACCTCCTCTGCCCGGAACCCGACGTTGAACACGACGACCCCGCGCGGGGCGATCGCCTTCGCCAGAGGGCTCCAGTCGGATCGGGAATCGCCGAGCCCATGCAGGATGACCACGATGGGCCAGAGGCCAGGCTCCCGAGGGGCGTAGACGTCGAGCTGCTGCGCGGACGAGTAGTAGAGGCCCGTGACCAGCGTGATGGGCTCGATGGGGGTCGGGCGCACGAGCGGTGACGCGGGCGCGCCCGAGCGGGACGTGGGCGGCTGGGTTACCGAGGTGCCCGATGGGGTCTGGCCGTCGCGGGGAGCGAACAACGATTGAGACGACACGGCGGGTTCCTCGGGAATCCTGGGCGGGTTGGTTGGCCTGAGGTAGAGCCGCGGGTCCCGATTGCTGGTTCTGGTAGGCGTCCGCGCCGGTCTGCGCGGCGGCGGAGCCCACCCCAACAGATGGGTGTGGCGTGATGGGCTGGCCGGCGCACATTCCCAACGAGCACCCCCTCTGGTATCGTCCCGGCAGTTGGCCAAGACGCCAGGCACCGACCGACGGGGGAGTCGACCCGCGTGGGACCAGGACGACCGGTCGCCCGGGAGCCATCGCCGTTCCGGCTGGTTCTCGTGTACGCTCTCGGGGCGGTCCTCTGGAGCGTCGTCAGCATGGCGGCCCCTCAGATCGACATGCTCCCGTCCCACCTGGCCTTCGTGGCTGTCACCTCGATCCTGCTGTATGGCCTCCTGCGGCGGCGCGCCCGTGCCCTGGCGCGCGCGGAGGCGGAGCGGGGTCGGCTCGTGGCCGTGGTGGAGCAGGCCTCAGAGTCGATCATCCTGACCGACGCGCAGGGCACGATCGAGGACGTGAACGCGGCGTTCGAACGGCAGAGCGGGTACGCGCGCCACGAGGTTATCGGGCAGAACCCGCGGATCCTCAAGAGCGGCGTCCAGTCCGACGCGTTCTACCGTGAGCTGTGGGCCAGACTCGGCGACGGCCGAGTTTGGCGCAGCGCGTTCGTCAACCGCCGCAAGGACGGCACCCTGTTCGCGACATAGGCGGTCATCGGGCCCCTCCGCGACGCGGCGGGCCGGGTTACCCACTACGCCGCCACCTACCGCGACGTGACCGCTGAGCGGGCCACCACCGAGGCCCTCGGGCGCGCGACGCGCGGGCGCGCCGAAATCAGCGCCGCCCTGGGGCGCCTGCGTCAGGGCGAGACCGTGGAGGCCACGGCCGAACTCGTGTGCGCCGAGATCGTCGCGCTCCCGGGGCTCGACAGCACCTCCCTGGTGGCGTTCGAGGCGGACGGGACCGCCCGGATCCTGGCCGTCACTCCCCCCGCGGAGGGGGGGACGCTCCCGGCGGGATCGGCGCGGCGACTGGCCAAACGGGCGGCGTGGGGACCCTGGATCGAGGAGCGGCTCACGAGCCGGCGATCGAGGGGACTCTCGACGGGGCCGGGGACAGAGACCCAGGCGTTCGTGCCGGTGACGACGGCGGGGCGGCTGGAGGGCCTCCTCATCGCCGGCACGGCCGACCCCGACGGTCGGGCGCTGCTGGCCGAGCGACTCGCGACGCTCGCCGATCTCGCCGCCCTGGCGGCGAGCGTGCTGGGCCCGGGGCTCGCGGCCCGGCGGGCGGCGTCCGCGGCGGCCAGCGCGATCCGCGGGACGATCGCGGCGCGCGCCTTCGCCCCGGTCTTCCAGCCCATCGTCGCGCTTGCGGGTGGCGCCGTGGTGGGCTACGAGGCGCTCACCCGGTTCGC
>JAJYGO010000163.1 GCA_021785115.1 Chloroflexota bacterium
GCTCCAGTCGACTGTAGGGATCGCCACGATCCGCGCCGCGGCAGCGAGGCGGGTCTCCTCGTCCTCGATCGCCTCCAGCTCCCGGCGGTAGGTCGGCTCATCGAGCGCGCCGTCGGCGAAGGTAAGGGCGAGGCGACGCTTGCGTTCGGCGAGGTCCGTGCGACGGCTGGCATCGGCCTCGGCGAGGCGGACGGCGTCGGGGGTGCGCAGGCGCTCGGCCTCGGCCACGATGGCGGGCAGGATCCGCCGCTCGGGCACGCTGTGGGGGTGGGGATGACGGGGATCGCGCCGGGCGTCCGCGCATTGGTAGTAGATGTACTTGCCCAGATCGCGCTTGCCGGTCAGGGTGCGCCCGCAGCTGCAGCGCAGCAGCCCCGAGAGGAGAAAGCTCCCGGTCGCCCGCGCCCCGCGCCGCTGACGGGCAGGCACGAGGGCGGGCGCCTCCCGCTCCACGATCAGGCGCACCGACCCCGCCCACCACAGGCGGTCCCCACCGTTGCGGGTGGGGACCCCGGCCGCGTTCAGGATCTTCGCCGCGCCCAGAAAGCTGCCGGCCTTCCGGAACGCGTCGAGCACCGTCGTCACGTCACGCGAGGGATCCGCCACGAGCTGGCCGCCCACCACCTTGGTGCCGTAGAAGGCGGGGCCCATGCGATCCCCCCGGGCACGGCGCACCCGGGCCGCGTCGGCGGCGCGTTCCTGGGCCCACTCGGCTTCCGCCTGCGCCACCGAGGCGAGCAGGTGCACGAGGAGGCGGCCCTCCACCGTCGCGTAGTCGAGGGCACCCTCCCGGGTGCGAATCGCGACGTCATGGGCCTGGCAGAGCTGCGCCAGGCTGACGTACTCGCTGAGGGAGCGGGCCAGGCGCGAGGTGGAGTAGCCGTACACCGCCGACACCGCGTCGGCCTCGATCAGCGTGCGGAGGTGCAGATACGAGGCGCGCAGGTGGGTGCGTTCCCCGCGTCCCGAGCGGCCCCAGTCTTCGAGGACCTCCAGCTCGCCCGGCTCGCCGTACCGCTCGGCGAGGCCGCGCACCTCCGCGAGCTGCGCCTCATGGGACACCGCCCCTGCGCGCGTCGCGTCCACGCGCGAGCGTCGCAGGTACGCCACCGGCCGCCGTGCCATGGCCACTCCTCCCTGGGGCATCCAACAGCGGCAGTCTGGTCATCTTCGGCGAACCTGTCAATAGATGAACACCCATTCCGACTCGAACCCCAGCGACTCGGCGTGGCGGGCGAGCTGGACCGTCCGAGTCCAGGCCGAGGCGGCATCCCAGCCGTCGTACTCGTGCTTCCAGCCCTGGGGCACCAGGAGTCCGACCTTCATCTGCCACCTCCCGAGGATCAACTGCAGCGGCCCGCCGCAGGCCGCGACGCGCCACCCGTCGACACCCGTCGGCAACGCGCCGGGCAAGCGCCGGGACTCACGGGTTGCGGGGTGCCCCGATCTCGTGGTGCCGGATGCAGCGCGCCTCGTAGGTCTCGACCGCCGCCCGTTCGAACCCGCCGACCACGATCAGCGGGTCGTCGACTGCCGCCGGTTGCCCGTTGACCAGTCGCTGGGTCCGGGTCGCCGTGTCGCCGCAGACCACGCAGATCGCGGTCAGCGTCGTGACCTCGTCGGCGAGCGCAAGCAGCTCCGGCATCGAGTTGAAGGGCCGGCCGGCGAAGTCCAGGTTGAGGCCGGTCGCGATCACGTGCCGGCCCGTCGTCCGGAGCGTCTGCACCACGTCCACGATGGCCGGCTCGAAGAACTCCGCCTCCTCGATCCCCACCAGGTCCGCGTCCCGCTCGCGCGCCAGGGCAAGGATCAGGCCCGGCTCGGTACGGGGGACCAGCGTCGACGGGAACCGCGCGTGGCTCCGGCTCTCGGCGAACTCGGGCGGGGTGCGGACGTCGATGTCGGGGCGCACGAGCAGGACACGCCGGCGCGCGATCTCCGCACGGCGGAGCAGCCGCAGCAGCTCGTCGGTCTTGCCCGACGACATGCAGCCGGCAATGACGTGCAACCAGGGATCCGAGCGATAGAACACGAGGCCTCCGGGGGCAATCGTAGCGCCTGCGACGGGTCCGACGCGCGCCCGGCGGCGCTCCCCGGGCGGCTCGGCGGCGTTGCCCACGCCGGCCGCCCGCGCTATTCGTGCGGCTCGACATTCTCCGGCGGCTCCAGCTCGAGCGAGCACGCCGCTGCTCCGAGACGCGCCCGACGGGCCGGATGGCCGATGCAGCCGTCCGGGGTGGCCCGTATCGTCGCTCCGTCACCGGCCGAGCCCACGGGCGGGAGGCAGCCATGCTGTTCGAGAACATCGTCGCGACGGCATCGATCGTGCTCGCCGTCGCGCTCGTGTCGAGCCTGCTTGCCTACTACCGCCCGGATACGCTCGGCGATGGCGCCACGTCCGGCCACCCGACCATGCCCGGCAACGGCGCGGACCTCGGGGACGCGCGTGCCGTGCGGGCCGCGTGGCGCTGGGCGGGGGCAGCCGTCGCGGTGGGCGCGCTGGCGGCCACGGCCTACCTCTGGGTGGACGGGCTGTGGCCGGACCGGAGCCTGCAGGTGTTCGTCGCCATCGGGCTGGGCGGCAGTGCCGTGCTCAGCGTGGCCGCCGCGGTGGTGCGGCCACGACGGCGGCTCACCGGCGTACCGGAGTGCGTGGCGCTCAACCTGGTGTGGGGCGTGGGTTACGGCGTCGCCATCCCGCTGATCCTGCAGTAGCCGGGCGGATCCCGGGGACCGCCGGGCTGGCCGTCGACGGCCGATCCGGATCAGTCCTCGCCTGCCGCGTCGATCGACTCCGTCACCGGCAGGCCGCGCTCGCGGAGCGCGGCGACCATCGCGGCGGGGGCCACGGCCTCCTCCACCGGGAAGGCCCCCGGCGGGATGGCGCCAGAGGCGATCAGGTGACACACGATGGCCGCGTGCCAGCCGGTCGTGCGCTCCATCCCCGTGAGGCCCAGCGCGTCGTCGCGGACCGCGCGCAGGTCCACGATGGCGCGGGCCGGCTTCCCTCCCCTGCGGCCCGTGGCGATCACGTGCGCGATCACGATGTCCTCGAAGCCCTCGGGCGCGCGGATCTGGGGTTCGATCAGGGCGTGGAAGACGTGCCGCGGGATCACCGGCACCCCGTCGACCTCGATCGGCGCCTCCGAGAAGAACCCGGCGTCCTGGAACGCCTGGAACTGCGCGACGTGCCCGGGATACCGCAGCACCTTGTTGCGGATCGACGGCACCGTGCGACCCAGCGTCCACGGCACGGTGGAGCCGCCGCCGGCCGAGAAGGCCTCGAGCTCTCCCACCGGATCGCCCAGGTCGACCAGCTCATACTCGGCCGGATCGAACGTGTCGACGTGCACGATCTTCCCGTCGCGAACCCAGTCGGCCCCACCGGCGTACTCGTTGGTGAGGCCGTCCATCGCGAACGTCACGCGGTAGTCCCAGGGCGGCTCGGGCCGATAGGGCAGGCCACCGTCGAGGAGCAGCAGGTCGTCGGTCTCGTCGAGCAGGGTGGTCGCGTAGGCCATCAGGTTGTTCGCGAGTCCGGGCGCCTCGCCGCAGTCGGGCACGATCGCGATGCCGCGCTGCTTCGCGCGGTCCGCGAGCCCGATCTGGGCGAGCGCCGTGGCGGTGTGGCCGCCCAGGTCGCACATGCTCGTGCCGGCCTCGAGCGCGGCCTCGGCGATCCGGAGGTTCAGCTTGTACGAGACGGCCGCGATGAAGGCATCGAGGGGCCGCAGGAACGCGACCAGGGCGTCGCGGTCGGTGACGTCGAGCCGCACGCCGGTGGCCCGGTCCTGGCCGGTCAGCCGGTTCACGCGCTCGGCCGCGCGTCGAGCGGCTGTCTCGTCGATGTCGGCAAGCGTCACCGAGGCCGCCTCGCCGCGGACGACGAGGTCGTAGGCCGCGGCGGTCCCCTGTCGCCCGGCCCCCAGGATTCCGTATCGGTAGGTGCTCATGGGCGCCAGTGTAGGCGGCCCGGGACGGGCTCGAGAGCCCGGTCCGTCGTGCGGCCGGGTGCCCGGAACGAGCCCCGCGGCCTGCCGGGGACGCGGCCGCCATCTACCATAGGCTTCGTGCCCGGCACGTCGATCCTCCAGGCCGTCGAGGCGTTCGTCGCACTCCTGGTCGCGCTCGCGTTCGTCGCGCTGGTGACGCGGCGCGTCGGGTTGCCCTACACGGTGGCACTGGTGCTCTTCGGCGTCGCCATCTCGTTCGCGGCCCCACCGATCCACCTGCAGGTGAGCCCGCAGCTGGTCCTGCTGGTGCTGCTGCCGGGGCTCGTGTTCGAGGCCGCCTACTCGCTCGACCAGCCGGAGTTGCTGCGCGCGCTCGGGGGCGTCCTGCTGCTCGCGGTGCCCGGCGTCCTGGTGGTGGCCGGGTTCGTCGCCGTCGTGCTGCACCTCGCGACGGGACTGGCGCTGGGCCCGTCCTTCGTGGTGGGGGCGATGGTCTCGGCCACCGACCCGGCCGCGGTGACCTCGAGCATCCGGCGGCTCCGGGCACCTGCCCGCCTGGCCACGATGGTCGAGGCGGAGAGTCTCCTCAACGACGGGACCGGGATCGTTGCGTTCACCATCGCCGTCGCCGCCACGCGGGGCGCCACGGACCCGGTGCAGGGGGCCGTCCAGTTCGTCGGTGCCACCGTTGGGAGCGTCGTGGTCGGCGCCGTGTCGGGCATCGCGATCTCACGCCTCGCGGCCGCCGTCGAGGATCATCTCGTCGAGCTCACCCTGACGCTCGTCGCCGCGTACGGCACGTACCTGGTCGCCGACCAGCTCGGCGTGTCCGGCATCATCGCGACCGTCGTCGCCGGGGTCGTGCTCGGGTCCTACGGCCGCCGCGTGGGCCTGAGCCAGCGCGTGCAGGACGCAATCGACGTCGTGTGGGAGTTCCTCGCGTTCCTGCTCGCCGCGCTCGTGTTCCTGCTGATCGGGGTCGCGATCCCGGTCGGCCACCTCGCGGCGGTGCTCGGGCCCATCGCGTGGGGGGTCGTCGCGATCCTGGTGGGCCGGGCCGCGGTGGTCTACCTGATGCTCGGCGGCGCCTCGTGGCTGGCGGAGCGGACGACAGGCCGGGAGCGCATCCCGCTCGGGTGGCTGCACGTGATGTTCTGGGCGGGACTGCGCGGTGCCGTGGCGGTCGCGCTGGCGCTCTCGCTGCCCGATGGCTTCCCGGACCGCGACCTCCTCCAGGGGATCACGTTCGGGATCGTGCTGTTCACGCTGCTCGTCCAGGCCACGTCGGCGGATCGCATCGTGCGCTGGTCAGGCGCGCGGGACGGGCTACCGGCGACTCCATGACGCGGCTCCCGACCCGATCGCGCCGGAGGCGGCGGCAATCCCGGCCAGCACCAGGAGCGCTCCGAAGAGCTGGACCGGGCTGAGCCGCTCGCCGAGGAGCGCCCACGAGAGCAGCGCGGCCGAAACGGGGTTGAGCAGCAGGAACGCCGACGAACGGCGAGCGTCCAGGCGCCGCACGGCGGCCACGACCAGGATCGGGGCGAGCGCCCCCGGGGCGATCGCGAGCCACAGGAGCGCCAGCGCGGCCTCGGGCCGGACCGAGGCCGGGACGAGCGCCCCGGGGTCCGAGACCAGCAGCCAGGCCACGATGGGGACCCCGGTCGCCAGCACCAACCCGAACGTGATCAGCGATCCGGGCAGGGCCCAGGGCACGGACCAGCGCCGCGACAGGACCAGGAACAGCGCGTACGAGAGCGCGGCCCCCAGCCCCACGCCAATCCCCACCATCGTCGACCCGCTCGCCTGCAGCTCCGCGAGAAGCGCCGTGCCGGCAAGCGCCAGCAGGAAGCCCGCGACGGCGGTCGGCGACAGCCGCTCGCGGAGCAGCACCGGCGCGAGCGCCGCCGCAAGCACCGCGTAGAGCCCGGACACGAACGACGCGATCGTCGCGCCGGCGTGGGCAACGGCAACATTCATCGCGACGATGAAGACGGGGCCACCGGTGAGTGCGAGCGCGGCGAGGCGCACGATCTGGCGCCGGGTCGGCAGCGACGGCCGCGGTCCCAGGGTACCGAGCGAGATGGCGATGCCCAGCGTCGTGGTCGCCAGGAGCCCCCGCCAGCCCGCCGTCGCCAGCGGCGTGAAGGAGCGCAGCGCGAACGCGGTCGCCACGTACGAGGTGCCGAACAGGACCGCGCTGGCGGCGGAGGCCGCCAGCCCCAGGCGCTCCTCGCGCCGGGCCGCCACCAAGCGTGAACTCGCCGCCGCGGGCAGGCTTGCCGCCGCGGGCAGGGTCGCCGCCGCGGGCTCGGGTGTCTCGTGTGTCATCTGCGGGTCGAGGCCGCTGGAGGCAGGGCGTGGGCCGTCGATCATAGCGCGGCGTGGACGCCGGGACGCCAGCCTGGGTCAGCCGCATCCAGGTGGCGGCGAGAGGAGATGGCGCCCATCTGGTCGAGCAGGCATCCAGCTCGACCAGACACGGGCCCCCGCCGGGTCGTGCTCCTACCTGTCGCGCTCCCCGGCCAGCACCGCCTGGGCCGCGGCGAGCCGCGCCAC
>JAJYGO010000474.1 GCA_021785115.1 Chloroflexota bacterium
GAGCAGCTGGGTGGGGACCCGGCGGGCGGCGACGCGCCGGTCGGAGGACCAGATCCCCCAGCCGGCCGTCGTTCGCCCGGCGCAGCAGCCGGTGAAGAAGCAGCCGACCCGCCCGATCGCGACGGCGACGAACAGGCCCGGGGTGACCGCGTCGAGGAACGCGCCGAGGGGCTCCCCGAGGACGACAGCCACGATCGAGGCCGCGACGGGCGCCGCGATCAGGAAGCCGTCTACCGACCAACCCTCGCGGAGGGTCGCGCGCGAGAAGCCCTTGAGGGCCATGTACCAAGCCTTCGCCCCGGCCAGGCCCAGCGCCGCGCCGAGGACGGACGCGACGAGGGCGCTGCCGACATCGAGGCGGTGGTGGGCGAGGAACGCCGGCTCGAGCCCGATGGCGGCGGCCAGCGCAACGGCGGCGAGGACGGTGAAGCTCCCCGGGGCCACCACCGGGCTCGCCGCGAGCGGGGCGATCGGCGCCCAGCGGGTGGAGACCGGGGCGTCGGGCGCCGACTCGACCGTCCAGCGCCGCCACGACCAGCCGGCGCGGTGAACCCGGCCGCCGCCGTTCGCCTGGCGGGCGCGCTCGGGCCCAACGAGCTCGGCGCTCACGTCCCAGTCCCCGGCGGTCACCCCGTAGACCCAGCTGGTCGCCGCGACGGGACCGGAGCCCGGCACGACCCCCTGGACGGCCTCGGACACCGAGAACGAGTCGCCCGGGCCGGCCCTCCCCGCGTCCACGCCGCGCCGCCGGCCCACGACCCGGATGGTGGCGTCGTACCGGGGTCCGCCTGCGGGGCCCGACTCGAACCAGTGGGAGACGACGAGGGCAGCCGGCTCCACTCTCGGCTGGTCGGCCGTGGCGCCAGGGGGATCGGCTACGATCCCCGCGCCCGCGGCTGCGACACCGGAAGGCACGGCCGGAGGCGAGGACCGCCGTTCGCCCGCGGTCTTGGGGCGCCGTGCGCGCCCTGACGCTCGGTTGCTCCGGGAGGACATCTGCTTCTCTCTAGCTCTAGCGTGCTGCGGTTGAACGGGCCGCCGCCGCCAACCTGCTACACATATGTCGTATTCGTGGCGGGCGAGCTGGTCGCGCCGCTTGGCGCGGAGGCGGGCGAGTCGAGCTCGCTGGCGCGATGCTACTACAGCGCTGTCGTACAAGCGTTCGGGGAGGGCCCGGGCGAAGCCGGCCGCAGCGGGGATGGTCAGCGGCCGATGGGCTGGCCCCACTGCGCGGCGCCGTCAACGCCTGGCGGCAGCGTCACCTCGCCCCGCGCCACTCGGCGGATCGCAGTCGCGAGGTCGGCGACCGAGGCGCCGGTCGTCAGGCAGCCGACCGCCCCGTCCTGAACAGCCCGCAGCGCGTCCCGCGGTTCCCATTGGGGCGCGAGCCGGAGCACGTTGGCCCGCGGGGCGGGAGCACGCGTCCCATCATCCGAGGACCGTCCCTGGCCCACATCCACCTCGAGCACGACCATCGGCGTGGTCGCCCGGTGGTCGGGGCCAGCGGAGGCCAGACGGATCCCTGGGACCGTCGCCACGAGAGACTCGAAGGCGGCCCGGACGAGCGGGATCGACTCGACGGCGACCGTGATCGCCCGGGGATCCTCGGCCCAGCGGCCCATCGGCCCGAATGTCTGCTCAAGCACTGCGTGAACTCCTGCCGTCCCGACCATCGCTAGGGCCGATGATCGACGCGCACATGAGCGCAGGCTGAGACAGGCCTGTGGATTGCCGGCACGCGGATTGGTGGTCACGATCCGGGAATCCGGGAACGCCCGCCTTGTGCGCCGCCGGCGCGAGTGGCAGCGGGGGCTGGGCGTCAGGAGGCGTCGCCGCCCGTCCCCATGGCCGGATGCGCCGCGGCGAGCAGGTCGTCGTAGCCCTTCCAGCGGTACACGAGCGTTGACAGGATCCAGCTCGCCGCGAACACCACGATGATCCCGAGGCCGATCAGCCCGAAGTCGAGTCCTGTGACGACGTCCCAGATCCCGCCGGTCAGCCCGAACTGGTTCGCGATGATGCTCAGGACCTCGATGCCGCCGATGATGAAGGCGATCACCACCGACACAAAGGTGATGTTGAGGTTGTAATACAGCTTGCGGATGGGCTTGACATAGGCCCAGCCGTAGGCACCGAGCATCAGGATCCCGTCGGTGGAGTCGACGGTGCACATGCCCGCCGCGAAGAGCGCGGGCAGGATCAGGATGTAGCCGACCGGGACGCCGCCGGCCCCGGAGGTGGCCGCCAGTCCGAGGAGCGCCACCTCGGACGCGGTGTCGAACCCGAGGCCGAACAGGAAGCCGAGCGGGTACATGTGCCAGCTCCGCCGGATCAGCCGCAGCGCGGGCCGCAGGAGCCGCGCCAGGAGGCCGCGGCTGTCGAGGAAGTCCTCGAGGCTCTCCTCGCTGTACTCGCCGCCCTCGCGGACCTCCCGGAACATCCGCCAGATGTCGAGCAGCACGACCAGGTTGATGACGCCGATCACGAGGAGGAACGTCGCGGAGACCCCGGTCCCGATCAGGCCGCCGATCCGCTGCGCCGCCGGGATCCCGCTCACCGCGCCGGCGAAGACGGCGACGAGCACCGACAGGGCGACGACGACGGTCGAGTGGCCGAGCGAGAAGAACGTCCCGACCGCGACGGGGCGCTGCCCGTCCTGCATCAGCTTGCGGGTCGAGTTGTCGATCGCCGCGATGTGGTCCGCGTCCACGGCGTGCCGTAGGCCGAACGTGTAGGCGAGGAACGCTGTCGGCAGCAGGATCGGGTAGGCCGCGGACGCCGCGAGGGCCAGGCCCCACGCGGCGACGTTGAAGCACAGCAGGAAGACGTACACCACGACGACCCGTCGCCGCAGGCTGGGGGACGCGTCGAGCAGACGGCGGAGGTGCGACAGCATGAACGGCTCCCTGGGACGAGGGTCGGTGGGGTCAGGGGGCATCCTAACGCGCCGTGTTGCATCTGTCCTCCGTGGCATCTGCGCCGCGGTAAGCTGCCGGTTAGGAGAGCCGTAGGATGCCGGGTGCGATGAGCCAGCCAGCCAGCCACCGAGAAGAGAGTGCGGTCGAGAGGGCGAGGGCGCGCCTGCGGGCGAGCGGCATGCGCTGGACGCCGCAGCGGCGGGTGCTCGTCGAAGTGCTCCTCTCCGCGCAGGGCCACGTGACCGGCTCCGAGCTCGTCGAGCGCTGCCGGGCGGTCGACCCCGACACGACGCCCTCAACCGTCTACCGGAGCCTCGACGCCCTCGAGGAGCTCGGGCTGGTGCGCCATTCCCACGGCCACGACGGAGTCGAGGAATACCACGTGCTGCCCGAGTCCGTGCACGGCCACCTGCGCTGCGAGGCGTGCGGCGGGACCTGGGATATCAGCGGAGCCGAAGCCGCGGCGCTGACCGAAGCGCTGACGGCAGCGCGGGGGTTCGTGGTCAACCTCTCCCACCTGACGGTCGTGGGGCGATGCAGCCCATGCTCGCGGGTCGTCGCCGCCGCGGAACTCGACCTGGCCGACGCCGAGACGTAGTCGGCCGCCACATGGGGTGCGGGCGCCGCGGGGGGCCGAGCAGGCCGCCGGCGCCCCCGACGTGACGATCGCGGCCCTGGCGAGCTCGATCGGCGCAGGCCGTTCGCCGGTCAAGATTGCGTGGCGCGGCCGACACCCGGAACCGGGTAGAGCACCCCATCTGGAGAGCCTGGCGACCGAACCCAACTCGGCACCGAACGGCTCCTTGACCGCAACCCGTCAGGCTCGTACCGTCCGCCCACGAGCTCGCCCGGCCGCTCCGCGGGGATGATGTGTATGCGCCGGCGGCCCCGCCGCGCTGAGGACGGGGCCCGAGGGCGCGCGGCCGGTCGCTGACCGCGCCTGGCCTCGGGCCGAGGTCCCGAGAACGCAGCCAAGGCTGCGGCCCATCGCTCCTCAGGACGAATGCGACGGCCTGCCGCCGGAACCACTGCACCCGGCCGGGACCTCCCACCCGTACGCCTTCAACGACGCACCCCTGGGAGATCAGACCCCATGACCGAGTTCGCCTTCGCCCCGCTCGTGGCCGCCACCCGCGAGGCCCTCGCCGCCGCGCCCGAGGGCGCCAGCGTCCACACCTTGCGCGTGACCAGCCGCCAGACGGCCGCCCTGCGCAGCGACGCGCGGATCCGCTCGTTCGAGCTCGGGGTGGACGAGCCGCCCTCGCTCGGCGGCGCGGACACCGCCCCCAACCCGGTCGAGTACGCGCTGCTCGCGCTCGCCGCCTGCCAGGTCGACGCGTGTTCGGCGTCCACCGACGCGAACGGCTCGTCCAGCACGAGCAGTTCGGGGTTGGTGGCCAGTGCCCGTGCGAGTCCGGCACGGCGGCGCGTGTCTGCGGACAGGGACGAGACCCGGGCGTGCGCGACGTCGTCCAGCCTCAGCCTCGAAAGGAGATGGCTCGCTCGCCCTGGGCCGCCGCTGCGCGTGTGGTCGAAGAGGCGGAGGCTCTCGAGGACGGTGAGGTCGTCGAACAGCCCTAACCGGTGCCCCAACAGGGTGGGCCTTCAACGAGGGTGCGGCATCACGGGCGCCGGCGTCGAGCTCCAGCACCCCCGCGACCGCTCGGAGCAGGGTGGTCTTCCCGGAGCCGTTGCCCCGACGATCCCAACGCCCTCGCCGGCATGCAGCTGGAGGTCGACGCGCCATATGGCGACCGTGGCGCCGCACACCTTGGTCGCCTGGGAGAGCTCGACGAGGGGCACTCCGGAACGCGAGGAGGGGATGGGATCGGGCGAGGGGACAGTAGGACTCAGCACCGACATACGACAGGGCCGTAGTATATCGGCCTTCGCCTGACCTGCACCTGGCCCGCGCCGCCGCCATCCGAGGTGCGCCGTGGTATGGTCGGCCGATGGAGCCGGAGGAGCAACGCCTAGGGGAGCCCGGCGTGGCATCGATGCTCGGCCCGCTCGCGTCGGCGGTCATGCGCGTCCTGTGGGACCGCGGGCCTTCGAGCGTCGCCGACGTCGTGGCGCACATCAACCGCGAGCAGCCGCGCCAGCTGGCGTACACCACCGTCATGACCATCCTCGTCCGCCTCCACGACCGCGGACTGGTGGAGCGGACGAAGGTCGGGCGCGGCTACGTGTACCGCCCCGCCGGCGACGAGCCGGCCTCGGTCGATGCGCTCGCGGGACAGGCCGTCGACGCCGTCCTCGCCCGCTACGGCTCGGCCGCCGTCCGCCAGTTCGGCGAGAGGCTCGGCGAACTCGACCCGGAGCTCCGGGCGGAGCTCGTCCGCCTCGCCGGCGGCGGGCCCCCGTGAACCGGCGACTGGCCGTCGCGCTCCTGGCCGCGTTCGGGCTGGCGGTGGCGATCGGCGCGTGGTGCGCCGACGCCCTGACGCACGCCTCCGGCGATCCGTTGCGCGCGCCTGAGGTGGGTGGCGCCCTCGCGGTCGCCACTTGGGCGGTGCTTGGTCTGCGGATCGTCGTTCGCGACGAGCGCCTCCGCAGGGCGCTCGACTCCCATGCGAGCACGATGGAGGTCGCGGGGGTCCGATTCCTGCTCGTCGATGGCGGCGGGCGACACGCCTTCGTGCTCGGCTGGCTGCGCCCCAACGTCTACATTGGCGCCGGACTGCTCGCGGACCTCCAGGCCGACGAGCTTCTCGCGGTGCTGCGCCACGAGGAGCATCACCGCAAGACGCGGGCTCCGATGCATGCGGCGGCGCTCGAGGCGTGGGCGACCCTGCTCCGGCCGTTTCGTCCAGTGCGAGACGCCGCCGCCCGCCGCCTCTCGGACCTCGAGATCGAGGCGGACCGCGCGGCCATCGATGCCGGGTCGAGCCGGGCCACCGTGGCGCGCGCGCTCCTCAAGACGGACTGGCTGGACACTGGCGGTACGTCGTTCGCGGCGGATCCAGTCAGGCGTATCGAGTGGTTGGTGGGCGCCGCGTCGGCGGGCCGGAGCGACCGCCGGCGAGCCCTGCCGTTCGAGTGGCTGCCGATCGCGGCGTATGTCGCCCTCCTTGCTGCCTGCCACATCGGAGTCGGCCCGCTGGCGTGATGACGAGCCGGCGCCGCATCCAGTGGCCACCCTCCGGGCCGACAGTGATCAGCTCGTGCCCCTCATCGTACGCTCGGGTTGCGCAAAGGCCACGGGGCTGGCGTCGATGGCAGCGCAGGCACCAAGCCCGAGCGGGCGCCGAACCCGCGTGCTGCAGCCCGGGAGCATCCTTGTCCCGCGCGAGCACCGGTCGCCCCGCCTGTAGGCCTGATGTCTCAGCAGGCACTCAGGTGGCTCTCAGGCGTAGAGGTCACCGTCCGGCTGACGTCGTAGGATGCTGGTACCCGGCGAGAAGCCGCCGGTCTCGCGGCGCACGAAGATTTGGAGGCCGCCCGCCGCCATGGCTGACCCCGTCCGCGTCCTCGTCGTCGACGACGACCCAAAGATCCGCACCGTCGTCCGCCGCGGGCTGGCGTACGAGGGGTACCGGGTGGTCGAGGCCGCGTCGGGCGAGGA
>JAJYGO010000426.1 GCA_021785115.1 Chloroflexota bacterium
CTTCACCGGCGACGAAGACAAGCTCGCCGATTTCGTCGAGGGCGACGTCGTCAGCATGAACGCGGTCGACGGTGGGTCGTACAGCTACGACACGCAGGCAGGGGGGAACACAACAGCTCCAGCCTTCTGGGTGGCCTCGATCAAGCGAGTATCGGGGTCCTGCTGACTCAGCCTCGCGGCTGCCGCCTTCGTGTGGGGCACGAGAACTACGGGCAGGGGGCGCAGGGAGGCCCGGATGCCCTCCCTGCGCGGGGCGGGGCAATGCATCGAGCAGGCATCGAGCGCGCGCTACCGGCCGAGCTCGCCGAGCGGCTCGCGCGCGGCCACGCGGCGCGCCCAGCGCGCCATCCGGTCGCGTGCCTGGCGCCGTTGCCGGACGATCCGGCACGGCTCCGAGCACGTCACTTGTGCGATCCCGCGGCCGCGCGGGGTGAACGTCCCCCCGCACTCCGGGCAGATCGTCGGTGCCACGTTAGACGCCACACTGTAAGGCGTTTTACGCCTTAGAACGCGGCGCGGGGCCCGGATCCGATAATCCGGACGTCTCGCCCGTACCGGTCGCCCACGGGCCATCCATGCGCGTGGGGTCGATGGGCGCCGCATGCCGCGCGGCATCCGCGTCGAGCTGTGCCAGGCGTCGCGCCTCGCGGTCCTGGCCCTCCCGGGCGCGCTTGCGTGACGCCATCGGGTGCGCGTGCCGGCCGCTCATGCGGAGGCCTCGGCCGTGTCGAGCGTGGCCTCGGGGATCGACGCGCGGAGCGCCTCGAGCTCCGCGGCGACCTGGCCGGCCGACAGCGGCGCGAGCGCGAGGGCGTCGAGCGTGGCCCGTGCCGCGCGGATCGCCTCGAGGCGGGCCAGCACGCTGCGCCGGTTCGACGCGACCACCTCGCGCGAGCGGCGCGGCGGATGCGTGTACGGGTTGAGCTCGCCCTCGCGCGTGATCTCGTCGAGGCGCACCGGCGGGAGCGCGCGCTCGACGACCTCGGCGCCGTGCTCGAGGCGGTAGACGCGCACCGTGCGGCCCATCGCGGCCTGCTCGAGGTCGCCGAGCTCGGCGCGGAACGCGGCGAGTGATGGATCGGCCCCCGCCCGGAGCTCGCGCTCGAGGTGATGCGCCCGGCCATCGTGCGCGCCGCTCGCGATCGCGAGCCCCCGCTCCGCCGAGCGTGCCGCGGCCGCGGCCTCGGCGAGCGACGCCCGGGCATGCTCGAGGGTGGCGCGGGTCCGCTCGACAGCGGCCGCGAGTGGCTTGCGCTCGGCCTCCCAGCGGCGGGCCTCGGCCGCGAGTTCGTCGGCGAGCGCCTGGCGCGCCACGAGCTCCTCGCGCTCCTGCTCGTCGACGAGCGCGCGCATGGCTGGCGACTCGAGCACGCGCTCGAGCCGCTGCGGGGTGAGGAACGGCAGGCGGGGCATGGGATCTCCTCTCGGCTACGCCGGCAGCGGCGCCGGCAGGTGGCGGACGGTCGCGCGGATCCGCTCGAGGCGCTCGGCGAGCGCAGGAGCGCCGAGCGCCTCGAGGGACAGTTCGTCGAGCGCGTGGCGTGCGGCCAGGAGGTCGGCCTCGAGGTCGCGCCGGTCGGCGGGATCGATCGACCGCAGGGCCCGCGCGCGGTCCCGCTCGAGCGCGTGCCAGGCCTCCGCGATCGCGGCCGGTGCCGTGGCGCGGAGCTCGTGCTCCGCCTCCGCGATCGCCCGGTCATGCGCCGCGGAGAGCGCCAGGAGCCGGGCCGACGCGCTCGCGGCTTCCCGCTCGGCGTCGCGGAGCGCCGTCCTGGCGGCCTCGAGGCGGCCCCTGGCCTGCGTGTCGCTCTGCCGGGCGGTCGCGGCTCCCTCGGGCTCGCTCCCCCTGAGGTGGGCACGCTGCGCCGCCAGTGCGCGCCGGCGCGCGAGGAGCGGATCGGCGGCGGCCTGCGTCGCCTTCACGGCCGGGGCCCGGTGCATGACGGGTAGGGGCACTGGCCGCGGACGCGGCCGTGGATGCACGTCCGGACCGGCGCCGCGGCGGTGCCGCAGGATTCGTGCGTGCGGTAGGGGCACGCGCCCGGGCGCCTGCCGTGGATGCACCCGTCGGGCGCAGGCCGTGCGATCCGCCGCGTCGTGGCACGCGCGCGTCCGATCCGCGCATCCGCACGCTCGTGCTGGGCGGCCGTCTTCACGAGGCCACGGCACACGTTGCAGTTAGCGCCGGCGCGGCCATCGAGGCAGGCATCGCACGGGAAGCCGTGCCGGCAGACATCCGCCCGCGTCGCGACGGGCTCGGGGATGAGGAGTGGGCGGCCGCCCGTGACCCGGCGGCGGCCGAGCTCGGCGCGCGGGCCGAGGGAACCGGGGAGCGTCATCGAAGCGTGCTCCTTCCTGCCGGCGTGCCGGCGTGCGTCGCGCGCGCTGTGGCCAGGGCCTCGAGGAGCTCGCGCAAGCGCTCCTGGCCCTCCGTGATGGCGAACTCGGCGTCGGCGAGCTGCTCGGCCGGCGTCCGCCCGAACGCGTCCGCCTGGCGTGCATCGCGCCGGGCGGACGCGCGCAGCTCGTCGCGCTCACCCTCGAGCCGCTCGAGGCGTCGATCGATGCGCCGGTACTCGAGCATCGCCGCGCCCCGGCATCCCTCCCGGCAGAAGGCGCCCGGTGCCGCGACCGTCGACCCGCACGAGGGGCACGCGTGGCGGCTCACGAGGCGGACCCCGCGGGGCCGTCGACGGGCGTGCGGAGGAACGTATCGAACGCCTGTTCGTCGGGCGCAAGCGGCGCCGTCGTCAGCTTCAGGCCGGCGCGCGAGGCCGGCGTGAGGCCGAGCTCGCGGGCGAGCATGCGCACCTGGTCGGCCGCGTCGCGCGTCATCGCGACGAGGGGGTTACGTACCATCGTGTGCTCGCGCCCGGGCAGGAGGAGCGGCGCGTCGCCGAGCTCGGACACGAGCCGCTCGTACCGCGAGACGGCCTCGGCGTAGGCGCGCAGCACGTCGCGATCCGCGCGCGTCAGGGCGCCCGTGGCACGCATCGCGCGCACGGCTCGGCGCCACGCCCGCTCGGCGCCGGCGTCCATGTCGCGCGGCATGACGGGCAGGCGGCCGTCGGGATGCGGCTCGCGCTCGAGGTCGGACGGTCGCGCCGTGCCATGCAGGACGCGCACCGCGGTCGGGAGCTTGCGGGGCGGCATGTCAGGCAGCCTCGGGGGTAGGGGGCGTGCAATCCTTGGGCCGGCTCGTTTCCTTAGGACCGCGTGGCAGCACGATGTGTCTCTGTACGGAACTCCGGGTTTCGGGCACCCGGGCCTCGGGATGGACCGGGTAGCCGCTCATCCGCTCGCGGACGCGCTGCTCGAACTGCACGAGGTCGTCCGTTGTCGGCTCGACGGCCAGGGCGATCCGCTCGCCGTCGCGCCCGTGCAGCGATGCGAAGCACGGCGGCAGGCCGGCACCGTGGAGGGTCGGCGCGAGCGGACGGCAGACGTAACACGTGCGATGCAGCCGGCCCGTCTCGCGCACGATGAGCAGCTCGGCGAGTGGACGGAGGGAGCCGCACGCTCGGCATCGTTCGCGACGGTCGATCATCTGGATTCTCCTTCCTGCCGCGCGCCTGGCGACGTCGGACGGTGGACGTACACGACGCGCCCGGGCTCGTTGAGGTCGCGGTGCGCGATCGGCTTGCACTCGCACAGCGCGGAGGCGCGATGCGTTCCGCCCACCTCCAGCGGGACCGCGTGGACGGGCAGCGGGATCCGCGGCGCGGTCATGGCCGCGGCTCCGGAGTCGCGGCCTCAGCGGCCAAGCGAGCATGGCGCGCGCGCCAGCGGAGCGCGGACGGTGAGGGCGCGGCAGGACAGGACGAGGCGCTCGGCTGGGGCGGCGATGCCATCGGCGAGACGGTCGGTCGCTCGGGCACGAGCAGCGCGATCGCGTCGACGTCGGCTGTCCGCGCGACCTGGCCGAAGCAACCCGAGCCGGTGCCTGGTCGGCAGCACCAGCGCCGCTCGCCCGTCCGCCGGTCCGTCACCTCGAGCAGATCGCCAGGGCGGTCATTGCCACAGAAGCCGCAGAACGGCGTCGCGCTCATGTCAGGTCGCTCCCGAAGACGCCGAGCGCCGCCTGGACGGGCGACGGCGGAGAGGCGGTCTGCTCCGAACGAACGACCTCCGAACCCCTATAGGGTTCGTTCGGAGGTTCGGAGGTCGTTCGTGCCTCGGAGCCATCTACCGCCGAAGCACCTCCGAACCGTGCGTGCTCGGAGCTGTTCGGAGGTTCGGAGGTCGGAAAGACGCGAACAGCACCCTTGGGGCCTGTCTTCTCGGTCCGGACGGCCTCCCCGAGCGCCTTCACATAGTTGCTGGCGGTGTCGCGGGAGACTTCGAGGATGGCGCCCAACTCGGCCAGGGTGACGCCCGGCGCGGCCAGGATCGCGGCCAGCACCGCATCCGCCGCGACCTTCGTGCTCTTCGTCTCGTCGAGGTCGACCGGGTCGACGAGCAGCCCGCCGACCTTCGCGGCCACGATGCGTCGCTCGTGCCGCACCCGCTTCCGCACCGTCAGGCGGGAGCGCGCCAGGCTCGTGCCGTCGTTCTCCTGGAGCACGGTCACGTCGTTCCAGCGGCCCCACTCGCCCAGCACGTCCGAGAGGCGCCGCTCGCCGTGGCCCTGCGGCTTCTTCAGATGCACGACCAGCACGATGGCGAGCGCCGGGTAGGCCTCGAGCATGGCGCGCAGCCCGGCGTAGACGCCCTGAATCTGCGAGCCCCACGGGTCGACCTGTGTGGCCCCCGTGGCCGTGTCGAAGATCAGGAGTACCGCGCGTCGCGCGCGCAGCCACTCCACCGCCCACGCGCGCCATTCCGACACCATCAGCGCCGGCTTCCCGCCGGCGGCCATCATGAGCGGCAGGCGGAAGTACCGAGTGACGAGCTGCTCGCGCTGGAGGCCGAGCGACTCGAGCACCGTGGCCTCGCGCGTGAAGTCGTCGTCGGCGTGCATCTCGGACAGGTAGAGCACGGGCCCCGTCTGGAGCACGTCCCACGTGCCGGCGAACGATCCGCCGGCGACCGCGACACGGATCCCGAGCTCGCCGTCGACGCTGTAGCTCTTGCCGGAGCCTTCCTCGGCCGCCCACAGCGCGATGCGGCCCGGGCGGATGAGGTCGGCGACGTACTCCGTCTCGCCCAGGTCGGACAGCACGGCCAGCCCGCGGTCCTCCGGCTCGGGCCACGTCACGAGCTCGCCGCCGACCGCCGCGACGACGCCCGGTTCCCATCCGGGGTCCTGGCGCGGGTCCGGGATGCTGGCGAGGTGCTCGTCGACCGGCGCGGGCTCAGCCATGACGCGATCGCGGAACGCGAACGCCTGGCGACGATGGCGCTCGAGCAGCGATTCGGGCGGCTCCGGGAGCGATGTGATCGGGCCGGCCGGCTCAAAGTCGAACAGGTCGGGCTCCGGGGCAGCGACCGCGCCACGCGGGTCGGGCGCCTGGTCGGCTTCCCCGTCGTCCGCGTGGGCCTTGAGATCGCCCGGGTACCAGGGGGCCGCGCTCATCGCTGCTTGCGCCAGGGTCGGACTCGCTCGGGTGTCGCGGCCTCCGCCCGGGCCTGTCGGCGCGCTTCCTCGAGCCGGAGCCGGGCGGTCACGCAGCGCGGCGAACAGGCCACGAACTGGGCGACCACCTGGCCGTTGCGCTCGACACGGAGGCGGCCGACCTGGCGCGTCGGCGCGAGCTCGCGCCGGCACATCGGGTTTTCACAGCGCTCCCCGGTGACGCGGGCGCACGCCGGCGCGCTCATGCCGCGGCCCCGATCATGCCGCGCGGCATCTCGCGCTCGCGGAGCTCGCGAGCTACCAGGTCGGCGATCGCCGGCAGGAAGGGGGCGAGCTCGGCGCGGCCGCAGACGTGACACTCGATCGCGACGGGCCGACCCACGCCGAGCCCGGAGCCCATGCGGAGGACGGCTGGCCGCATGGGCTGGTCGTCACGCCACGTCCCGTTGCAGCCCCACGGGCAGCGGATCCGCGGACCCGGGCGCCCGGGAAGTGGTCCGTTCCGGTGTACGCTGTCGATGCCGGGGAGGGTCATCGAAGGCTCCTCGGATGGCGCCGGCGGAGTCGAGCCCGCCGGCGTCTTCGTGTCCTGGTCAGGCGGCCGGTCGCGCGGGACGCGTCTCCGGGGTCGCGAGCATCCGCTCGAGCGCAGCGCGCGGTACCACCAAGCGACGTCCCACGCGTATCGCCGGAAGTGTGCCGTCGCGCACAGCCGTGTATGCGGACTGCCGCCCCACGCCCAGAATCCGGGCTGCCTCTTCGACGGAGTAGGTCTGTCGCTCCATCTGGTCCTCCGCGTGACTGCAGGTCTTGTCCTGTGCCATGGGAGACGCTAGAATGCGTACAGCGACAGTCAAGACCGCATAAGCGACATGAGTTCTGTCGCGGAGGGCAGATGCCGAGGCGGGTCGCGGACGACGTCCACAAGAGGGCGATCGAGCTTTA
>JAJYGO010000296.1 GCA_021785115.1 Chloroflexota bacterium
AGGGGGGATTCCTCGGGGATAGAGGGCGAGCAAGAGTGGGTCCCAGCGCTGTCGGGGCGGACAAGCATCGCCACGCCGCAGGGAATGGAATGGCTGGGAGCCACGGTGTGGGCTCGTGCATACAGCGAGAACATTGACCTCCAGGCGTGCGCCGGAGGGACCGCCGCCTGCCTAGTGTCTTGGGCAGTCGTTCACGGCGTCGACCTGCAGTACGTGTTCATTCCGAAGGGTCAGCTCCGCGGATCTGGGTCCTCGCCGGATTGTTGCAGCACCCTCAGAGCGTCTCTGGCGACCAGCCCGGACTTCGTCACCCTCTATGATGGGCCGGGGGCAAGCGTCTTCTTGCACACACCAACCTCGGGCGACGCGACTGACGGACAGCATGCCGGCGATGTCCTTGCCTGCTCACGCCGCCGCACGCATGCCCTCGCGATGTGATGCAGTCAACCGTGGGCGCGGACCGAGCAGATGACGCCTACCAGGAGCATGCAGTCGTGAGCTCTGCCGCTCAGTGCCGATGGGGTCGGTTGCCCGTCGATAGGGCCGACCCGTGACCGAGATCTCCGGTCTCATCCACACCCTGAACGAGGAGCACGACCTTCCGTATGCCCTGCGGTCGCTGAGGCCGTGGGTGGATGAGATCGTCGTGGTGGACATGCACAGCGACGACCGCACGGTCGAGATCGCGGAGTCGTTCGGCGCGCGTGTCATCGTGCATGACCGCATCGGCTTTGCGGATCCTGCCCGCCCTTTCGGCGTCGCCCAGTGCCGCGGGGACTGGATCATGATGCTGGACGCGGACGAACTCGTGCCAGAGCCGCTGTCTCGTCGGCTGCGGGAGATAGCCAGCTCAGGCCGGTACGATGCGGTCGAGACGTCACGGGCCAACTATCTCCTCGGTCGGCCGCTGCGCGCGACGGGATGGGGTCTGGACCAGGATCGACACATCCGGTTCTTTCGCCCCAGGGCAGTCACATTCAGCCCGGACATCCACGCCTTCATGGTGCCGACACCCGGTGCGCGGATCGTGCGACTGGAGGCCGATGAGCGCCTGTCGGTGATCCACCACAACTACGTCGATCTGGCGGACTTCGTAGATCGGCTGAACCGATACACGACGATCGAAGCCCAGCAGGCGACTCAGCGCGGGGAACGGGCGACGCCGGTGGTTGCGCTCCGGAGAGTGTTCTTCGAGTTCGGCCGCCGGTACATCCGCGCACAGGGTTACCGCGACGGCTGGAGAGGGTTCTATCTGTCCGCGCTCATGGCCTGCTATCGCTTCGTCAGCGCCGCGAAGCAGCACGAGGCACGTGTGACCGGCGGTGATGCTGCCGTTCGGGAGTCGTACCGACGCGATGCCGAGCGCTGGCTGGCGGGCTATGGTGGCTCGGAAGACGTCGTCTGATTGCCGGCGCTGCGGCCGCGCCGCGTCCGGGCGCGCCCACAGGTCGGCGCGGGTGCTCGAGGGAGCAGAGTGGTCCTAGAGGAGCTCCGCGCGACTGACGACCCCTTGGCTCCGATGACAGTCGCCCGACGGGCAACGCAGGGCGGGCTCGCGCTCTTGACCCGCCAGGTGCTCGTCTTCGGTGCCAACATCCTGGGCGGCGTGCTGCTGGCCCGGGTCCTGACGCCGGCCGAGTTCGGCCTGTATGCCATCACGGCATTCCTCATCAGCTTCCTGGCCGTGTTCGGCGACGTCGGGCTGGGCGCCAGCCTGATCCGGCAGGCCAGTGAGCCTGACGTGGCGGATTTCCGCGCCGTCTTCACCGCGCAGCAGATCCTCGTGGTGGCGGTGGTCGGGCTGCTCTGGGCCGCCGCCCCGTGGCTGGCTGACGCGTACCGGATGCCGCCGGATGACGCGTGGCTGTTCCGCATCGCCGCGCTCTCCTTGGTCGTGGCGTCGCTGCAGACCATGCCCATCGTCCGACTGGAGCGATCGCTCCGATTTGACCGATTGGCGACGATCGAGACGACCCAGGCCGTCGTGTTCAACGTCGTCGCGGTGGCGCTGGCGTACAGCGGGTTCGGAGCCTGGAGCTACGCGTACGCTGCGCTAGCGGCAGAATCGATCGGAGCCCTGCTCGCGAACCTGGTGAGTCCGTGGCGCATCGGGTGGGCTCTCGACGTTCCGCGAATCCGTCACCACCTGAGTTTCGGGTTGCCGTACCAGGGCAGCAGCGTGGTGTCGCTGATCAAGGACAGCATCACGCCGGTGCTGATCGGTCTGTTGCTCGGAGCCGCCGCGGTCGGATACATCAACTGGGCGCAGATGGTCGCGGCATACGCGGTGATCGTGCTCCAGCCGCTTGCGCGCCTCTACCTGCCGATGTTCGCTCGGCTGCAGGCTCAACCCGACGCCCTGCGATCCGCACTGGAGCGGTCGATCCAGTTGACGAACGCCATCGTGGCACCCCTGGCCATCGTGACGCTTGTGCTCGCCCGCCCGATCACGCTCGCCGTGTTCGGCGAGCGTTGGCTTCCCGCCCTGCCCTACTTCTACCTGCTCTGGGCGGCCAACCTGCTCGTCCCGACAGTCTCCCCCATGCTGGGCGCACTCAACGGAAAGGGCCGGTCCGGGTTGACGTTCATGTTCACGGTCATCTGGATGGTTGGAACTTGGGCGCTCGGGGCACCCTTGGTATTGACCCTCGGCGCAATTGGGTTCCCCGTGGCGAACGCGGTGGTACAGCTGACGAACGTGCCCATCATTCTCTTCGTGCGACGGCAGATACCGGTTCGTCTGCTGAGGTCGATTGCTCCGGCGTGGGTAGCGGCGGGGGTAGCAGGGGTTGGCCTGCTCTTCATACAGGCAACGACACAAGCTTCCGGTGTGGTTCTTCTTGCGGTGGAGGCGGCGCTCGCCGTTGCCTGCTACCTCGTGATCATGGTGTCCGCATTTCCGGGAGAGGTGCGACAGGTCTGGCGGTTGCTGCATGCCGAGAGCTGACGATCCCGGAGCAGCCAACAGCGGCACCGCCATCCCATTGGCACCTGCAACCTCGGCGGAGGGAGCCGGCCCCGGAGCACCGGTTCCTCAGCCGTCGGTCGCGGTCGTGGTCCTGACCTGGCGAGGCGAGGAGGCAACGCGAGCGTGCCTACGAGGGCTCACGCGTCTCTCGTCTTGGCCGCTTCCGACCCTGATCGTTGACAACGCGTCCGGGACGGGTGAGGGAGACCGCCTTGCCGCGGAGTTCGGGACTCCCGTGACGTCGCTGACGAGGGCGGTGAACGACGGGGTGCCGGGCGGCTACAACGCGGGCCTCAGTTGGGCAGCACGCATCGGTGCAACGCATGTGCTGCTGTTGAACAACGACGTGGTTCTGGATGACCCGACGCTCATCGAGACCCTAATCGCGCCGGCAGAAGCAGACGTGGCAGTCGTCGGGCCCATCGTCCGTGACCCGGATGGCACCATTTTCTCTGCCGGTGGGTGGATGGACTGGGTTCGCGGTCGCGGCCGGTTCTGGACGCACCCGGTTGCATCTGCCCCGTACGACGTCGAGTGGCTCGACGGCCCGTGCCTGCTGGTGTCGATTGCGGCAGCCAGGAGAGTCGGCGGCTTGGCTCCGGAGTACTTCATGTACTGGGAGGAACTCGACTGGGCGATTCGGGCCCGCACATTCGGGTTCCGCGTGGTGGTTCAGCCGCGCACGTCGATCACCCACACACGCGGCACCCGGAACGCCTCGATGACAGTGCGTCGTCTCATGCTTCGAAATGGCATTCTGTTTATGCGGCGGCACGGGACGGCGCGGCAGAACGCGACGTCCTTGGCTTGGGCGGCGTTCTACAAATCGCCCGGGATCCTCGTACGGTGCCTAGGGCGCCCCCGCGATCTGTTGAGGGTGCCAGGGACGGTCGCGTCGGCCTTCTGGTGGAACCTCGCGGATTCCGTGCGGAGGCGACGGTGGCGACTGCGGCCCGATGGGCCGCCGATCCCATCCGACTCGTAGCTCAGGTCCGGCCACGGTTCCTGGTGGTGAGTAGATCCCTGTAGATCTCCAGGTGACGTTGCGCGATTAAACGCCACTCTAGGTCGACATCAACTAACGGGAGCCTAGGACGTGCAGCTGCGTCGAAGATCCCGTTCACGAGGCCGGTTCGATCTTCGACGTGCACGAGTGTCGTATTGGTCCGTGCGTCGTACCCCGGATCTCCCGTGGTGGTCGCCACGATTGACAAGCCGTGGGCAACGGCAGCTGCGTAGGTACCTCGGTTCGCTTCAAGACCTGCCACATATGGAAGCACGCAGACATCGAACTCGGAGAGAGCTTCTGAGAGTTCCGCTTCGCCAAGGCGGCCTGTGAAGGTGATGCGATCACCAACGGCCGATGCGGACGCCAGTGTTCGCAGGTGGTCGGCGTAGGCACTGTCCGGTCCAGGGTCCCCGGCGATTATCAGTCGTGCGGATCTGACCCGTGCTACTTCCGCGAAGGCATCGATGAGCACGTCTAGTCCCTTGTCGGGCCGCAGCATTCCCCACGATCCAACGACGAGTTCGGATGACTGCTTCCTCGCGCCAGTTGAGGCGATCGGCCGGATGTTCGAGGCGAGTGGGATCTCCTCGATCACCGATCGTGGTGCGCGACGCAGGCCTTGCAGCTGTGCCCGATCTGGTGTGATGGCCGCGTGGGCCCACAACGCCATTCCGGCGACGAACGCACGATGCAGGGGGGCAAGGTGGACGTATTCGTGCAAGGTGAGCACAAGAGGCATGCCCGGCGAGAGAAGCCTCAGGGCGGAGAGCAGCAGGGCAGGGGCGAGCCCGTGGCGGTACCCGACCGTCGGGTATTGCATGTGGACGACATCAGATGGTCCGCGACGCGCCGCCCGCAGCAGCATCGGCACCTGCAGGGTCCCCCAGTTCCGCGTGGCGAGATCCACGGACACGGCTGGAAGTGAGGCGACCCGATCGTCGCGAGTGGTCACGATCCGGACTGAAGCGCCCTCGGTGGCGAGTGCACTTGCCAGGCGTGCGGTGTAGTCGCCCACCCCACAGGGCATCTCCGGCAGGGACCCCGAAATGAGTGTGATACGCATCGCTGTGTCTGTCATGGGGACACGGTGCTGGGCGATCTCGCAGTGTTCTGGACCACCGATCGGCGGGATCGCCTCACGCTCAGCGAGTGAGTTGCCCGCATGCCGGTCACTTCCCGGGCCCTAGGTAGAAGTTCGTCTCGAGCTGCTGGGCGATCGGCCACCGCAGGTACGAGCCGTCGTACGCACGCGTCTTCTCGAAGCGTCCGAAGAACGCCCAGGCGCCGCCCGGCCACGACTGCGCTGCCCGGCGGGCGAGCGGACCAGGCAGCGGGTAGAAGTTCGCGCCAGCTGTGTCCAGTAGGCGGAAACCACCCGGGAACGGCTTCTCCAGGGTGGTCACCAGGTCCGCCCGTGTGTACCCGCGCACGTGCGCCGACCAGTTGGCGAGCGATGTCGGCTGCCGCCCGATCGCGAGCAGGAGCCGATTGTGCAATGAGGCGAGGTTCGGGACGCCGACCACCAGGCTGCCGCCCACTCGCAGGACCCTCGTGCACTCGTGCAGGATCCAGAAGACCTCTTTCACATGCTCGAGGACCTGGTTCGCCACGATCAGGTCCACCGATGCATCGTCGAAGGGGAAGGCGTCGCGCTCGATGTCGCAGGCGATCGCCTCGAGGTCCAGCGTGCGCAGCCGATCTCGATATGGCGCGTGGGCTTCCAGTCCGACGACGCGAGCCGCAGGATGTGCGGCGCGCACGGTGAGCATGTCTTCGCCCATCCCGGGACCGAGATCCAGCGCGAGGCCCACGTCCAGGCCGGTGACCATGCGGGCCATGATCTCGCGCCCGTAGTTCAGCCGCCGATCGACCATCGCTCGCACCCCAACGCGGAACCGTATCGTACGGGGCATCATGCACGATGCTCCGGTCGCTCGGCGAGGTGCCCTGGTCCACGACTTCTTCGTGGCCGAGGGCGGCGGGGAGCGCGTCGCCATCGAACTGGCAGGCCTCCTGCCCGACGCGATGATTCACACGAGCTTCTTCGACGCGCGGCGGTTCGGTGACCGGATCGACCCGTCGCGCGTGAGCCCGTGGCCGGTCCAGCGGCTCATGGGCCCGACGCGGCACTTCCGGGCGTTCCTGCCGCTCTACCCACTCTGGTTCTCGACGCTCGACCTGCGGGGCGCGGGGCTGGTGGTCAGCAGCTCGGTCGCCTTCGCGAAGGCGGTGCGGACCGGCCCGCGGGACGTGCACGTCGCGTACGTCCACACGCCCATGCGCTACGCGTGGGACCTGGACGCCTACCTGCGCGGGTCGAGCTTCCCGGCGCCGTCGCGCCTGGCCGCCCGCACCATCCGCCCGGCGCTCCAGTGGTGGGACCGCGAGACCGCCCGGCGGCCCGACGTGCTGGTGGCCAACTCGGCGACGGTCCGCGAGCGGATCCGCCGGCTCTGGGGTCGCGACGCGGAGGTCATC
>JAJYGO010000174.1 GCA_021785115.1 Chloroflexota bacterium
CGCGGCGCGGCGCTCGTCGCGAGGATCCATGTGATGGAGTGACCCGGGGTTGTGGGGCCCGGCGTCGTCGACCCGGAGGGATCCGGCTCGATCACCCCTGAGCGCTCCGTGTCGCGCGGTGTGAATCCGCCTTGCTCGTGGTCGCCCGTACATGATGGATCTCCTTGGCCCCCGGTTCTCCGGGAACGCAGGCGCCCTCGATCCGTGGAGGGCGGGGCGCCAAGATGCTTGTCGCGTCCGGACGTCAGTGGAACTATTTCCGGGGCATCTAGATACAAGCTCGCCCTTGCTCGGCTCCGCGTCGTCAAGTGGAACGCAGGGCCGGCGAGAAACGACGAATTTCGACCTTTGTGCCAGCGTCTTGGACACGTGTCACGCTCGCCCTTGGTGGTGCCGAACCGTGCCTATCCGGTTCCGCGGCGACATCAGTCAGCAGTCGCGCGAGCGCAACGTGTATGTGCAGTGCCGGTGTCTGCGCTCGATCGGTCAAACCCAAATCGGCGAACGCAGTTGATCACGCCGGGTGTCGTGCGCTTTCAGGCCAGTGGCAGTTAGCCTGGTCGTCCGGACTGATACACGATCTTTGACGAGGTCAGATCGAACGTCGCCTCACGGACGCGTGTTGCAATCTCGCCGTCCTCGGCGTTGCGGTCGGCATTGGCACAGGCCCAATCCTCGTCGCCGTAGATTCCGGTGATCCCGATGACGTCTGCGCCGTCGTGCTCCTCGACCAACCAGACCGTCAGGGTCTGGCTGCCCTCGTCGTAGCACTCCGTGTTCAGGTAGTTGCCGCCCATGTCGACGATCTCCTTCGCTTTGCATACATGGCGATTGCGAGACTGCTCCGGCCGCTCATCCAGAGCGGTTCCGCTGGACCTTATGCAGCGGCTGAGACGTGTCAAGGGGTCATGCGCGGGCTTTGTCCTGCGCGGGCGGACGCCGCGCCTGATGTCGAGGCCGCTGGGAGCTGTTCCCGCCTCCTCCTGCTGCGATGTGTGCGCGGACTTTGGCGACCGTACTCATAAGAATCTCTGTTGACGACTCTACAACGTATAGATCCGTCTCGGGAACACCATTGGGATCGAACCTGTACTTCGGTCTCTCAGGAAGTACGTAGATAGAAAGAAAGAGTACGGTCGCGTAAGTCGAGCTCCGGGCGGACGGCAGACCCACGAATCTGTCCGAGAAATGCGTGGACCACGCCGGAATCTTGACGACCGAGTTGACATGCCCACAATGCGCGGGCTGAACGAAGTCGTCGAGGAACCTGGCGCAGGGGAGCTATCGATGGAACTGCTGATCGACCTTGCCGCGGTCGCGCTGTTCGTCCTGCTGATGGGCGCGATCCTGCTCGTGCGACCGGGCCCCGTGGAGGTGGCGCCGACGTGGCCCGGCAGGCTCGAGCTCGGTCCGCCTGGAACGGCGACGCATCTCCTGGCCTGGATGTACGCAGAGTCCGCCCGGGTCGGGCGCGCACCGCCGGGCGGCTGGCGCGCGTACGTCCGCCGCGCGTACGCCGACCCCGACGAGGTCTCGCAGCGCCTGGCGGACCGCCTGCTGTCCGAGCTCGTGACGAGGGGGCTCCTTGAACGACAGCCGCGCGGCTGGGGCGAGCAGGCCACGTACGCGCTGCCCGAGGGGCGGGCGCCCGAGTTCATCGAGCGCGTCCGATGAGCGCCAGCGCGCTCCCCCGGCACGGGTGCCCTACGGCACGTCTCCCCCGCGCCGAGTTCCCCGAACCGAGCGAGGGGGAGGGGGCCGTTCGCGGGCTCGGGGGCGACGCTCTGGAGAAGAAGGGTTTTCCAGAACACGCGGGGTTCCCCGAACCGATCGGAGCGTCGCGATGAGCCGCTGGAGCGACGACGCGGCGTCGCTGTATCGCGCCTCGCCCGCCCTTCTCGCCCGCCGGGGCATGCTCGGCGCGGGCTGGCTGGGGATCCAGCGCAGCGCCCACACGCGGCGCAGTTACGAGGGGACGATCCGCAGGTTCGCCGCCTGGCTCGAGGCGCCCGACGCCGAGGAGGCTGGCTTCTACCTCGTCTCGCTCACCGCAGGCGAGGCGGTGGACTGCGTGGAGGCCTGGATGGCTGCGCTGCGCGGCGAGGGCCTCGCGCCGGCCACGATCAACCGCCACCTCGCCACATTGGCGTCGTTCGTGACCCATGCCTACCGCCGCGACCTGTGTGGCTGGCTGCTCAAGATCGACGCCGAGCCCCTGCAGCCCGAGCCTGGGACGCGGGACGGCCCTTCCGAGGAGGAGATCGCGGCGATGCTCGCGGTGTGCCAGGGATCCACCGAGGCGGACGTACGGAACCGGGCGATCCTCCTCACTTTGTACACACTCGGGCTGCGGGAAGGGGAGGCCTGCGCGCTCGACTGGTCCGACCTCGACGTGCCCGGCAGTCGGCTGGCGATCGTGGGCAAGGGGTACCGCGACCCGGTGGTGCTGGGCGTCCCGCCCCGGACGCTGGCCGCGCTCCTCGCTTTGCGCCGGGTCCGCGGGATGCCTGGCGGGGCGGTGTTCGTCTCGGTCGATCTGGCGCATCCGGGGCACCGGCTCACCGGCGACGGGATGCGCCGGATCATCGCGCGTCTCGCGAAACGGGCGGGGATCAACCACCCGGTACGGCCCCACGGGCTGCGGCATGCCGGGGCGACGAAGGTGGCGCGCACGACGCACGACGTCGCCCTGGTACAGGCGTGGGGCCGCTGGCGACGAGCGGACACGGCGCTGGGCTATGTCCATCGCTCGAGCGATCTCCAGCGCGAGATGGCGGAGCTTGTCGCGGGCGGCGCGGCTGTGACGGGGGGTGCGTGATGGGTGGCGACCGGATGCTCCGCGCGGATCGACATGCAGGGCCGCGGGGTCGATGCTCCACACATCGACGCGGCAGCATCAAGTGGCGGTCGGCAGCTGCCACCTCGAGCGCTCACCTCGTGCCCCAGCGGCCGGATCACAGAGAGGAGGGCGCGATCGATCAGAGGCCCGGCCACCCCCGGCCGCCGGTCGCCCCGCCGCCCGGGCCCGGCGTGGTGCGCGCCCTGTACCAGCGCACGAGCTGGACGACGGCATGTGGGGAGACGCTCCGGCTCACAGCGATGACGACGGCGCACCTGCTGGCGGTGGCGGGGTATCTGCGCTGGTATGCACCGGTGCTTGCGGATCAGGACCCCACACCGCGGGGCGTCGCACCCGTGGCTGTCTGGCTCGTCCGGCTGCCGCTCTGGCAGGCCATCGAAGCCGAACTGCGCTGGCGCGGGGCGCTGGCGAGTGGACTCCTCGCGTATCTGCGCGCACAGGGACCGGTCCCCTGGGGGAAGGGGCGGGAGCCTGGCCGTGGGCCCGGCGCGGCTGGGGCGGGCGTCCACGGGTCTCGGGTGGGACGGCGTGTTCCTTGAGCTGAGGCGGGTAGCGACGCTGTGACGGGTGGGAGACCTTCGTATCGGTCATGGACTCCATCCTCCTTCAGAGCGATGGAGCCTCCATCAGACCCAGAGCGGTTCATCCGGCAGCCTCAGCCAGCCGGACTCCCGTGCGGAGCAAGAGGAGGACAAGAGCGCGGTCACGTTCTGGCAGCTCGGATCCCCGGTCTCCAAGCGGTTCGGCGCGTCGGCAAAGCGCCTCTCCTCCCGCACGCGCCTACCGTTAGACGACCTCAGGTCGGCTAACGACCACGGATGAGCCGAGTTTGGGCCGAGACCGGGGCTCCATCCGCGCGTCGTCGATCAGTCGGTCGAGTTCGTGCTCGTAGGTCCGCCAGGCGGTCCGGAGTGGGTTGGGGAGCTAACCCGGATGGAGCCGGGCGAGGCCCCGGCCGATCACGCGCTGGTAGACCTTGGCGCAGAACAGGATGAGCTGTCGGCCATGGTCGGTGAGCTGGTAGCGGAAGGTGCGCGGGATGCGCTCGAGGAGCCCCTTGCGCACGAGGCGGCGCAGGTCGTAGGCCATCTGACGCGGACCATAGGGCGCCCCGAGATGGTGTCCGACGAGCTCGCGGAGGGGTCCGCTGCGGATGCCCCCGGCGGTCCAGCGGAAGTCGGCGAGGGCACCGAACAGGGCCACCACGCGGGGGTCGCCGAACCTGAGGCCGGGGGCTCGCCGTTCGGGCGGACCGGACGGCGCGACGAGGGCCTCGAACGTCGCCGCCGCAGGGGCACAGCGCTGCGCCTCGCGCTCCAGGGCGATCAGGCGGGCGTTGATGGCCCGGCCGATCTCGATCAGCGTGGGTAGGTTCTTCAGGCGCCGGCCGATGCCGAAGTCGTAGGCGTCGTTGATGGTCGTCTCGGTGCGCAGCGCCCGGTCGAGCTTCCAGTACTGCTTGACCTTCGTGCGACGGTGCTCGACCTGCAGCGACGGCTGGGCGCCGGCGCCGAAGACCCGGGTCCGGAAGGGCGCGGACCGGTTGCGCAGGATGCGGTGCTCGAAGAGGAGCTGCAGCCGCTCCGGTCGGCCCAGGTCAAGCTGGTCGGTGATGACCTGCTCGAAGAAGGCCCGGCCGTGGGATGGGCGGTCGAAGACCTCGGTGCAGCTGACCTCGAGCTGGAGGATCGACAGCTCGTAGCGGTAGCCCGCCTCGGCGTCCTCGGGGGTAAAGGGCGACGGCAGGCGAGCGAGCCACCGCCGGACGAAGCGCTCGATGGCCGCGGCGGACAGGCCGTCACAGACCTCCTGGAGGACCCGTCCGTCTTCGACCGCGGCGAAGCCGTTGTCGAGGGACTGGTAGCCGAGATGGCGATCCTCCAGCTGGCGCCTCGCCCAGCTGTGGCCGTTCAACCATACGCGGACGCTCCACGGCGCGTAGGTGCAGACCTTGATGAAGGCGCCGCCCATGGCGCGGTCGAAGAGGTACAGGTAGACGTGGTTGACGTAGGCGCTCGTGCGCCGGACGGCGTAGCGCCCGGGCTCGCGGTCGCGCTTGGCTGGCGCGCGGAACACGTCGGCCCGCTCCTGGGCGATGCCGATGAGCACGACGCCCTCACGCCGCTCGCGCTCCGCGGCGTCGAGGTAGGGCCGGGCGACCTCCTCCTTGCGCTGGCCCTGCTCGAAGCGCACTAGCGGGACGGCGCCCGTGTCGGCGAAGTGCTCCAGGTCCCGCATGAAGCGGGCCGCCCGCTCGCCCAGGATGGCATAGCGCGGGATCTCCTCGCCGGGCTGGCCCTTCAGGAAGCGGGCGAGCCCCTCGGGCGTCTGGAGCCTGGGCACGTAGCCGTTGAGGAGCAGTCGGTCGACGCTCTCGTAGCGCAGGGTGACGTGCTCATCGAGCAGCGTGTTGACGTCGGCCATCGCGGTCCTCCTCGCCCAGGGATGGACCACTCACTGTCCGCGCTCGACACGGTCAGCGCAAGCTCGGCAAGGGTATGAGGCCGAGCCGGCGTCAGCCGGCGCAGGCTTCGCTAGTCGAGCGGCTGGCCTTGATACCGCTGCCGTGCAGCCGTGGCACGGACCGGACCGGCCAACGATCGCTCCTTCACGCGTCGGCTGATCGGAGTGCCGCGTCGACCGCGGCCATCGCTCGCCCGAGAAGCGCTGCTAACTCAGTCGACGAGATCGCCGGAGCCGCAACTTCGAGCATGCGTGCATCCGCGAAGGTCGTGACCCATGCCGACCGAGCGTCGCTCCGGATCCAGTGCGCCGCCTGGGCTTTGGACAGGAACCGGCCGGTGGCGATATAAACCATCGCGCGACTCGCCGTAAACACCTTGTATTCGACGGTCCCGTGCGTGGCAGCCCACAGGAGCTCGTCTCGGACTCCCAGGAGGACCAGGCTAGCGGGCAGGACCGGGAGCAAGGCCTGCGGATCTGGCCCGTAGGCGGAGTACCCATGCGCTCGCGCGATCGCGATATGCATCACGAGACCTCGGTCGCCAGCACGTCCGCGCCCGTCGACGACTCGAGTTGCCGACTCGTGTGTTCGAGTATGGAGGTGGATCTGGAAGGGAGGATCAGGACGCCGGGCGTCGAGCAAGTCCTGCCGCGAGAGCAGCGAAAGCTCCAGGCCGCCAGCCGGGTACTGGAGCGAGAGCAGGCGATCCTGAACCTCGCCGAATGACAGGTCCGTGAGGTCTCGGGCAGAAACGGCGAGCATGTCGAGATCACTTCGCGTCGGCGAGTAATCGCCGAGGACGCCGGAACCATGCAGTATCACGCCGCGAAGGTGCCGCCCGAGACTCGCGTGTAGCTGCCGGGCGACGGCCCTTGCTGACTCCATCGCCCGCGGGTCTGGAACGATGGAGCCGGACACGGTGGCTTGGGTACTAGCCCTGCTTGCGGGGCTAGCTCGTAACTCGTGGTTCCGCACCGGCGGGCTCGAGTGGTACCCGGAATGCGGCGCCAGGTGTCTCCAGGACGCGCCGGGTGCCGGCGATGACCAGTGTCGGCGGTTCCGGCCCAACGATCCGAGCGGTGACGTCGATAGAGCTGTTCGTGGCACTAGATCGGGAGGGCACAC
>JAJYGO010000404.1 GCA_021785115.1 Chloroflexota bacterium
GATCGAGGAGCTGATCGCGCTGGCCCGGGAGATGCGCGCCGCCGATGCCCGCGGCGAGGCGCTCGGGCTCTCGGAGGACGAGCTCGCCTTCTACGACGCCCTGGAAGCGAACGACAGTGCGGTCGCCGTGCTCGGCGACGAGACCCTGCGGGCCATCGCGCGGGAACTGGTCGAGTCGGTCCGGGGCAACGTCACCATCGACTGGACCGTCCGGGAGAACGTCCGGGCCCACCTGCGGGTCCTCGTCAAGCGCATCCTGCGCAAGCACGGCTACCCGCCCGACAAGCAGGAGCGGGCAACGCTCACCGTGCTCGAGCAGGCCGAGGTCCTCTCGGAGCACTGGGCGACGGCCGCATAGGGCGGGTTCGGTCAGGCTCGGCGACGCCACGCGTCCGGCGATGGGTGCACGCGGATGCGCCGATGGAGACGGACGGGAGCGGGGCCTCCGGTAGCCTCGGCGCCTCGCCGGAATGGTGCGGGTGTGCCGTCGCACCGGTTCGACGGTCGCTTGGCCCTGCGATCAGGCGGCGATCGCCGTCGGCGCGTAGCCCACGGCGCCGTGGGACGAGCGGACGGTCACTACGCGGCCCTGTCGGACCTCCTCGTCGAGCGCGCGCATGAGCGCGCGTCGGTAGAGGTAGCCATGGGTCCGCGCCCAGCCATCCAGCTGGTAGGAGAGGTAGGTGGCCGGCGTCAGCGGACGTCCGCCCCGCAACACCCGCTGCGCCGAGTCGGCCAGGTAGGGATCGAGGTACATGGAGCGTGGCTTCGCTGGCATCGCCGGTCGCCTCCCGTGGGGGGCCGCCGAGCGTCGCCTCGAGATGAGGCGGGTCGGTCGGCGGTGCACGAGGATCGCAAACCCGGCGATCGCGTCAAGAGGCGTCGGCGCCTGTGCGGCGGGAAGCGTTGTTCTTGGTGGTTTCCTTGGCGGCCCAGCCGCATTCGGAAGGCTCGCCGTCCGCGCAGGGCGACCCTGACGGCGGAGGTCGCTGCGCGACCCTTGGGCCGACGGCACCGCAACGCGGACACACGAGCGGCCAGTACCCCCTTGTCTCACTTTCAGGGTACCGCGCACCGGGGGGCTTGCGGCAAGACGGGGGGCGTGCGGTAGAGTCCCGGCCTTGCTCGGAACATCCACGGATCTGGGAGCTCACGACATGCGCGTCCTGTTGTCCAGCTGGGGCTCGCGGGGGGACATCGAACCGCTCGCGGCACTCGCGCTCCGGCTGCGCGACCTGGGTGCAGAGGTCCGGGTGTGCGCGCCGCCGGACGAGGAGTTCGTCGAGCTCTTCGCCCGCGTGGGCGCGACGCTCATCCCGCTCGGCCCGACCACGCGATCCGTGGCGGCCGGGCTGAAGGCGCCGTCGCCGGACGCCGCGTTCCGGCTCGCGGCAGAGCTGGTCGCCGCGCGGTTCGAGACGCTTCCCGCGGCGGCCGAGGGGTGTGACGCCATCGTCGCGACCGGCCTCATGCCGGCGGGAGCGCGGGACGTCGCAGAGTCGCTCGGCATCCGCTACGTGCTCGCGACCTTCCACATCTTCGGCCTGCCGTCGCGGCACTTCGCGCCGGCCGCGCGGCCCGGCAAGCAGTCGCCCGCGGGCGAGACCGACAACCGGGGGCTATGGGCGCAGGACGCGGAGCGCGTCAACGCGCTGTACGCGGAGCCGCTCAACCGGGGCCGCGCGGCGATCGGCTTGCCTCCAGTCGACAACGTCCGCGACTACGTCCTCACGGACCAGGTCTGGCTGGCCGCCGATCCGGTCCTTGCCCCATGGCAGGACCTGACCGATCGCGACATCGTCCAGACGGGGGCCTGGATCCTGTCCGACGAGCGCCCTCTCCCGAACGAGCTCGAGGCGTTCCTCGACGCGGGCGAGCCGCCCGTGTACGTGGGTTTCGGGAGCATGGCGATGCACATCTCGAAGGACCTTGGCCGAGTGGCGATCGAGGCGACCCGCGCACACGGCCGCCGCCTCATCCTCAGCCGAGGCTGGGCCGACCTCGCGCTGACCGACGACCGGGACGACTGCCTCACCGTCGGCGAGGTGAACCACCAGGCGCTGTTCCGGCGCGTGGCCGCCGTCGTGCACCACGGCGGCGCGGGCACGACGATGACCGCCGCCCTGGCGGGCGCCCCTCAAGTAGTGGTGCCCCAGATTGTCGACCAGCCGCATTGGGCGCGCCGGGTGGCTGAGCTCGGCATCGGCGCGGCACACGAGGGTCCCGATCCGACCTCGGAATCCCTCGCGAGCGCGCTCGGGACGGCCCTGGCCCCCGAGACCCGCGCACGCGCGACCGCGGTGGCCGCCCAGGTCCGCACCGACGGAGCCACGGTGGCCGCAAGGCGGCTGCTCGAGTCGTGACGAGGCTGAAGCCAGCCCACGGCGTCGCGGCCTGTGCCCAACCCCCTCTTCGCCGTCGCCGGCGCTGGCTCGTACCACGGTAGGCGAAGGATTCCAAACCCCAACAACGCTGCCTGCCGCACAGGTCTGATGGTCCCGGCGCGACCGCTGAGATTTCGTATACAGACCCTTACTTCGCGCGCGCCTCAGCAGGATCCCGACGCGTGCTTGATCGTGACGACCCGAAAGATGGGCACCGTCGTGTTGCCGCCGATCTGGGTGTCGTAACTGTACGAACCGCCATCCACGACGGTCATCGCGACCACGTCCCCCTGTACGAAGTCCGCCAGCTTCGCCTCGTCTCCACCGAAGAGCGCGTTGTCGCTCGCGAGGTACCAGTCGGGCTCATCTCGATAGGAGGCGTTGCCTCGGAACACATCCGGCCCGGTCGCTGCGTCGAACTGGGTGATGCAGGCCCAGAGCTTGTACCCCCTGCCAAAGTACTTGTCGGGATCCTTGACGATGAGCGCCCATGTCCGAGCGCTGATCGCCACATACGACGCCGCCGTCTCCGGTATGGGTCGCTGGGTCGGCGTCAGCCCCGGCTCTGCGGGCGGTGCCTCCGTCGCCACGGGGGCCGGTGGTGCCGTGGGTGGCGCGGCTGCGGGCTGCGCCGCACAGCCGGTGATGACGAACATGGCGACTAGGAGTACGACCGCCCGACGCATCTCTTGTCCCTCCCTCGGGACGCCCACTCACGATACGCCCGTCAACTGCCTCGTGACACGCGATTCCGGGGACGCCTCCCGGTACTGTCGCCCGCTCCCACGGCGGACGATCGGGCCATGCCGGATGGCCGGTGTGCTCGGGTGCGCCCGTCGCTACGGTCGCGGGGTCCGGCTCCGGGCCGTCCCGACAGGGGATGGGGAGCCGCTCGTGCGATCACGACGCCTCGGCTGACACTGGCCGGGGCGTTCGTGCATCCGGGCAGAAGCATGCGCTGAGACGGCGGCCGTTCGTCAGTCTGGCGAGGCCGCCTCACGGACGAATGACGGGCACGGACGGGAGTCCCAGATCGGCGCGGACGAGGTTCGCCGTGTCCTGCGCGACGGCCGACGCCTTGCCTGCTAGGGTGTCCAACGTCGTCGCGTCCGTCCAGTCCCGGGCGGTCGACGCTCGCAGGTCGGCGGCCTCGTTGGCGGCGACCTGGCGCAGCAACAGCTTGACATCGGCCGCGCACGCCGCCGGCCAGATTGTCTTTCGGAGGTTGTCGGCGAACCGGCGATCGAGCGTGGCGGTGGTCTTGTAGCAGGCGCGGAATGCGCCCAGTGACAGCCACTGGCCGTTGGCGACGTACTTCTTGAACGCCGCGTCGATCGCGGCGTTGTAGGCCCCGGCCAGGACCAGGTACCGCTTCGCGGCGGCTGCGACCGTCATGGGGGCGGCAGGCGCGGACGGCATCAAGCTCGCAGCGAGCGTTTGGGAGGCCGTAACCGTGGGCGGCGGCGCCTCCACGCCCGGGCTGGAGGGTGCCGGAATGGCCGAGCTCGAGCAGGCCCCGACCAGGATCGCCACCAGGACCGCGCTGATCGCCGCACGCATCGTGTCGCCTCTTACCGGGGACGCCTCACGATCCTACCCCCGGCGCATCCGGGGCCCAGGCGGCCCGTACCCGGGACACCCCGCCCTACCCGGGCCCCGTCGCTCGCCGGCGGGGCCTCTTCCTTGAGCGGCTACGGCTCGGGTGCGGACCCGGGACCCATAGCCAACGCGGCGGCGCCCCGGGCGACATCTGCCCGTGCGTCGGATGCTGCCCGGTCCCGTGCCGCGATCTCCTGCGCGACTCGATCGCGCTCCGCAGGATCGCAGGTCACGTACTCCGCTCCGGTCGGCTGCGGTGGCGCCCCGAAATACGGCCCGCTGACGATCTGGTCGCCCTCAATGCGCCGGAGGTAGGCGGACGGCGCGAGCCACGCGTGCCCCTCGAACGCCAGGACGATCTCCGCGAAGCCCTGGCAGCGGGCCTCACACTGCACCAGGCAGAGCATCGTCTGCAGGTAGTCGACGGCCACGTGCCAGTCGGTCTGCACTCTGTCCTGATCGGGGACGGCGATCCGGTCGAGACCGGCCAGTAGCCTTGATTGCCGCTCCCGCACGGCCGTCTCCAGCCACACCAACCGCGCCAACACGTCACCGCGCATGTCGACCTCGGCGAGCAGCTCGTCGACGGCCACGAATGACAGCGGAAGCCCCCGCAAGCGGTCCGCGGCCGCCAGGCTGCGCGTCGGATCATGCGACCACCACTGGCAGTCGCTGAGGAGCTCCACGAGGGCCGCACGAAACGCCGACGCCCGGCGCTCACGCGTGGCCGCCGTGCGCGCGGTGACGCTTTCGCGGGCCACGACGAACGTCGCGCCGGCCAGGATCACGGTGCCGATCGCGACGGCCCACTCGGGGAAGCCATTGGCGGCGATGCTGTGCCAGTCCACAGTCGGGAGGGACATCTCACTGGGGAGCCTACCAGCCTGCCCGGGTCGCCAGGATGACCCACGCACCGGCTACGCTGGCCCAGGACGCGCGAAACGCCCCCGGGGTGGTGTCGGAGTGCGGCGCGTGCGATGTGTCCGCGGTTTCACAGGTCGCTACGCTGTCGCTCGTGACCTGGCCGCCGGCGCTCGAACCGCTCTCGTTGACCGCGCCTGAGCCCGTGGCATGCATGACGCCGGACGAGCGGCACCTGTGGGAGCTGGCGAACGCGCAGGTACGCTCGCCGGCACCCCGGCCCTGCGCCGATTGCCCGGCAGCGTGGGCGCGCCGGCTGCGTGCCGAGGGACGCTGCAACGGCATGCCGGGCGCGTCCGTGGCGGCATGACCCTTGACGGCCGCGAGCCGCAGTAGAGCCGCCGGTAAGCGCCCGTGAAGTGGGGCCCGCTACCGTGACCCCTGGGCCCGGCTCCGCGCGTCGCCGACGATCCCGAGAGGGCACGCGGCCAGTGCGAGCGACGGCGACCGGGCCTGTTCATTCGGCTGGCGGCCAGCGCTCCTGCAGTGCCGCCGCGAGATCCGCGACCCATCGCCAGCCCTGCTCCAGCTCTCCGTCCGTCGGGCGCCTGCCGTCGTATCGCCAGTGGGAGCTGAGCGTCTTGAGTTTCTGATACGGAGCGGATGCCGCGGGTCCGCCGAGCAAGTGCAGTTGCGCGTACCGGTCCCCGTGCTCGCGGGTATGGATGTTGCCATCGGCAAACCGGCCCTCGGCCACCTGAACGGCGCTGTACAGAGCCAGAGTCGGAACCCAGCACTGACCGTCACCGGCTGCCCGCTGCAGCTGCCTGCCGATCTGGTGATTGATGGACGCCGCTGCCTGGTGGGTATGGCGCTCGCTCAAGGCGATCAGGCCACGGAGTAGACCTGGACGTAGCCGAGCCGATCGGGCTCGGGCTCGCCCTCCGTGTGCACGTCGTAGTCGAACAGGACGCCGCCCGCCTTCACCAGGGGATGGAGCTCGATCTCCAAGCGGTCGATCGCCGCATCCCACGGCTCGGCCACGGTGACCAGAAAGTGAACGTGCGGCCCGCTGCTCTTCGCGTCGACGCGCCGGACTGCATTCACCCTATGCGCGGCGGCCACGAACCCGTCCACGGATCGATCAACTGCAAGGCCGACGTTGTCCCATCGCGTCAGTGGCCGAGCCAGGTCAGCGGGACTCATCGTTGGATCCTCGCGATGAGGTCGCAGCCGATCGAGGATCTCTGGGAGACGAGAGCCTCGGCGGCGTTCGGCCCCAGCGTTGGCGGTGGTCAACAGATCCCTCTCCGTGCTGCATGACTTCTCGGAGGGCTTCCTCGTGCTCCACGTTGGCGACCGGATCTTCGCCGCGCCAGTGCCTCGGAAGTCACGCACTACTGCACAATGGTACTGCGGCGTCAACCCCAAGCTCGAATCGGTGCCCACGAGGCTCGCGATGCCCTGCGCCCGGGGCCGTCTAGATACATTCCCGAACGCTCGTCCAGCGGAGAGTGCACGGCGATCCTGCACACCTCCGACA
>JAJYGO010000221.1 GCA_021785115.1 Chloroflexota bacterium
GCGTCTCACCTCCAGTCGAGACGCGAACCCCGGGAGGAGGGCGATCGTTGCCGCGGGCAGCGGAGACGGAGCGCCTCGGCCTTACTGCGGGTCAGGGGAGGCTACCCACGGGAACCCGAGGAGTCCCAATTTTCTGGCGGGATCGCGGCGATGTGCAGCCCTCTGAAGCCGACGCGATTGAGGCGAACCCAGTGACCGCCTTGTTCCACGACGTGGGCGTTCGTCACCGCGTACCGGATGCGCCAATCTCCGATCCCCGAGCCGTAGTCGATGACGAAGCCCGACCCCCCGACCCGTTCTCCGCGGGTGGCTGCGTCCCGGGAGGGATAGACGAACACGACCGACTCAAGATGTGCGTCAGGAATGCGGGGCACTCAGGCCGACCTCGTGACACAGGTGTGAGTTAAGCAAGGGGATGAGGACGTGAATGTGGAGTGTCTACCAGGCCGTGACCGATTGCCTATCACGAGTCCATCAGCCTTCCGACTCGGCACGCGGAATGGCCAGGCCGGGACATTGCACACTCCGGTGCGAAGGGCGGTGCCGCATCCAGATCACTACATCGAGGACTCGAATGCGCGAAATCGAATCCGGCAGTTCGGCGGCACGGTGCAGCTCGTCTAGACGCGTCTTCAGCTCGGAATCCTGCTGGCGGAGTAGGTCATCGAGCCAAAGCCACGCGTTCCTGGGCCTTCCGAAGGCGCACCTGACGACCTTGTCCCACACGGGAATGAGGTGAGGCCGCTTCCGCGCCATCACTTTCCCGGCGATGACCCAACCTACGTCGTCCTGAGCATCAAGAAGCCGCCAGGCCTGGTCGGCAGACGATCGATCGCTCACGTGGATGCTGGCGTCCGCGTCACCGAGCGCAACGTTGGTCGGGATATCGTGAAGGAGGGCGCCGAGCTGCCTGCCGAGGACTCCATCTATGAGATCCACCGCCACGGCCGCCGGGACGGTGACACTCAGGCACTGCACCGCGAGAATGTCCCACGGTGTGATCCTGTCTCGAACATCATCCCGCGAGCCGCCGCCGTCGAGAACTTCGAACCTGGCACCGGTGAAGGGCGGACTACCGGTACCGCCGATGAAGTATGACCGAAGATCCCTGACGGCTTGATCATCGCTGATGACCGCAAGTAGTGACTGAAGGGCCACACCCTCCATCGATCATGCCCCCTTCCTTGGTCTATGCTCCCGAGAGAAGGTGAAGAAACAGGTGCCGGGGCATCCCCGACGCACGGCGTGCACTGGTTGCGGCTCCAAGAAGCGATTCGATGTCTTGAAGTTCCCCGGTGATCCCAGGCTTCTCACGCGGCTTCCCAATGGTGCTCTGGGGGTGTTGTCGCCACGAGTACTCCGCCACGGATCGCAGCATAGCGTGCACGTCGCGCTCGAGCGATTCCTGCCGACCGGTACCTCATGGGGGCGGTGCCAGCTCCGCGAAGCGGCAGAGGGCGTTCGCGAGGCGCATCTGGTCGGGGGTCTTGCATACAACCCGTAGCAGGTCGGGGCTCGCGACCACGATTGCGAGGCAGCGGGCGCGGGAGGTCGCGACGTTCAGGCGGTGGAGGTCGTAGAGGAACTCCATGCCTCGCGGGGCGTCCTCGACCGATGAGGAGGCCATCGAGTAGATCGCGACCGCTCCCTGCCGGCCCTGGAACCGGTCCACCGTGCCGACCCGCACCGCCCCGAGCCCGGCCGCGTCGAGCCGCGCCTCGATCTGCCGCGCCTGGGCGTTGAACGGTGTGATCACGAGCAGGTCCTCCGCCTCGATCGTTCGCCCGACCCCCGCCTGGTCGCGCCACCGCCCGCCGTGCAGGTCCCCGATCAGGCCCGCGACGGCCTCGGCCTCCTCCGGGGCGGCGTTCGCGTTGCCGGCGTGCGTCACCGGCACGAGGCGAAGGCCGCTGCCGGCGATCCCGCCGTTCCCGCCGTCGAGGATCGCTTGCCGCTCCAGCCCATCGATGCCGTGGAGCCGGTCTTCGTAGAACACCTCGGAGGTGAACGCCCGGATCGCCGGGTGCAGCCTCCGGGTCCGCTCGAGGAACAGCCCGAGGTCCTCGGGAAGCGTCGGGCGCCCGCCGAGCAGGTGCCCGAGCGCCGAGGCGTCGGTCCCGGGCGGGTGGCTCCCCTGGGTGGGGCGGGCGAGCTGCGCCGGGTCCCCGAGCAGGATCAGGGAGGTGGCCGCCCCGGCGCAGGCGAGGGCGTCGGCGAGCGACATCTGGCCGGCCTCGTCGATCACGAGCACGTCGATTGCGCCCCCCATGGCCTCGTTTGCCCAGAGCCAGCTCGTGCCCCCGAGCACGTCGATCTCACCCGCGTCGAGCATCGCCCGCGCCGCCGCGGCGTCCTTGGCGAGCCGGGCGCTCGCACAGATCCGGGGCTGGTCCTTGTCGGCCCGCTGACCGATCCGCACCGCGCGCCCGGCTTCCACGGCGGCCTCGGCCACCCCGTCCAGCAGGTGGGTGATGACCGCGTGCGAGGTCGCGGTGACCCCGACGCGGCGCCCCGCCGCGACGAGCTCGAGGATCTGGCGGGCCGCCGTGTAGGTCTTGCCGGTCCCGGGCGGCCCCTGCACGGCGAGCGCCGAGGTCTCGAGCGAGATCGCGAGGCGCCGGCCCGCGGCAAGCCCGTCCTCGCCGGGCCGCCGCAGCGCTCCCGGACCCGACCCGTCGATCCGGGGCGGGTGCCGGAGCAGCAGGTCGAGGGCGGCATCGGCTGGCCAGCTCCCCTGGGGCAGCGCGAGGATCCGCCGCGCGAGGTCCTGGAGCCTTTGGGCCTGGGCCGCCGTCCCATACTCGGGCCCGGGCGCGACGAGCGCCGTCGGATGGGGCTCGGCCATCCGCCCGGTGCTCCGCGGGATCACGAGCGTCCCCGCGCCCTCGTCGATCTCGTGGATCTGCCAGGTCCGGCCCGCGCGGGGATCCACGGCGCGGTCGTCCGCCCCGAACCCGTGTTCCTGGGCCGGGAAGCGGTAGCGGAACTCGGTCGATCGCTTCACCTTGTTGCCCTGGCCAACGAACTCGAGCCCGGCGATCGCGTCGGGCTCCTCGAGGAGCTCGTCCTCGGAGAGCTCGCGCAGGTGGAAGTGGCGCCACCATCCCGGCCGGTGTTCCCGCCGGTAGTACTCGAGGAGGTCGGCCACCAGGGCCCTCGCGCCCTGCTCGCGGGTCCGTGCCGCGGGGTCCCCGGGAATGCCCTCGAGCAGGGCCGCCCGGAGCTCCGCGACCGCGGGATCGACCGCGACCTGCTGGGCTGGCGCGGGCGGGGCCGGCCGGGGCGGGGCGATCCCGAACCGTGTCTGGAACTCCCCCCGGCGCTCCTCGAGCCAGTCGCGAAGGGCAAGCGTCGAGCGGCAGTCGTCCTCGTTGTACCCGCCGATCATGGCCCGCGCCTTCTGGTCTCCCGCCGCGGTGCCCTCCTCGAGCGCGGCCTCGAAGCCGACCATGGTCGCGTTGACCTCCTCGAGCGGCACCGCCCGGCGAAAGTCGTAGAAGGGCTCGAGGCGCTTGATCGAGTAGCTCTCGACCGAGGCCCGCACGCCCTGGCGAACGACTTTGTAGAGGTCCACGAACACCCGACGGCGGAGCAGGTCGTCGAGCTCCTCCTCCCGGGTCGCGAAGCGCCCCATGAGGTGCCCGAGCGCCTCCTCGCGGGCGAGGTGCAGCTCGAATACGTGCCCGAGCGCGGTCGGCTCGTAGTGGTTGTAGTGGTAGATGTGCGCCCCCGGGTGGCGGGCGAGGCGCTCGACGAAGAGGTCCATGACCTGCTCGAAGGCGCGCCGCTCCCCGGATCGGTCGAAGGCCCAGAAGGCGTGGTAGCGGGGCCTCCCGGTCTCGTCCAGGTCGGCCGAGTCGACCACGCCGAGCAGGTACTGCAGGCCGTATTCCCTGCCGTCCTCCGACCAGTAGCGCGCCCCCTCGATGTCGAAGAACAGATCCCCCTCGGCGGGCTCGGGGAGCCCGAGCAGCCCGCGGTTCGCCGTGATGCCGCCGCCCTGGTCCCGCTCGGGCTCGATGAGCTCCCAGCGCGGGGCGCCCGCGTTCTCGCCTTCGACCTGGATCGAGGCCTGGGCCTGCAGGCGCTCGAGGCTCCTCGGGCCCACGCCCTCGAGCCTCGGAAGGGGCGAGGCGGCGGCGAGCCCCCGACGCGTCGCGATCCCCGCACGCTTCAGCGCGGCGCGCTGGCGGGAGGTGGCCCCGGCGACCAGGCTGAGGTCATCGTCCCCGTGTCGGCGGTCCATGCAGGCCTGGCGCCAGCGGCAGATCGTGCAGTGCTCGGCCGGCTCCGGGTAGGTGTCGGGGGACGGGACGGCAGGTCCGCCGGCGATCGCCTCGGCGAAGAGGCGGTCCACCTGGCGCTCGTAGGCCGAGACGTCGCGGACCCGGAAGCTCGCCGGCTCGCCGTCGCCGAGGGCGAGGTGCAGGCTCGCCGGCTCGACCCCGGTGAGGTCGGCGAGCTGGCGCGAGTAGAAGGCCGCCTGCAGGACGGCACCCGCCTTGGCCGAGCGCGCGAGCTTCGCCTCCACGACCTCGTAGCCCTCCCCGCCGCCGAGCAGGTCGGCGCGCACGAGGAAGTCCGGGAGCCCGAGCCGGTCGCCGACCTGCAGGGCGCCCTGGTAGACGACGTCCACGCGGCCACCGAGCGCCTGGAGGGTCGCCGCCGCGCGGGCCCCGATGCCGTGCGCCGGTCCGCTGCAGTCCTCGACGCCCCAGCCGACCACCTTGAAGCCCGCGAGGACGCGGGCCTCGTGCGCCTGCCCGCGGCGGGCGAGGTCCTCGGCGCCGAGGTCACGGTGCGCCGGCGCCGTGACGAGTCCGTGCGCCGCCGCGAGGTCGAGGGCCGTCAGGTGGCGGCACGCGAGGAACCCGGCGAGGTCCGTGGCCGAGTGGCGCAGCCTGCCGTTCGTCAGTTGCATGTGGCCGGAGGATAGCCCGGTTCGCCTGGCCCGTCCCTCGTTTCCGCGTGGCTGGGCGTGGGGTCGCGCCCGAAGCGACGCCGGCGCGCCGGTCGCCTGCCTGCGTGTCGGGGTGCATGAGCTCGGTGAGGGACCGCGTCGCGTGATGCACGCCCAAGCAGAGGCGGGGGTCCGACACGGTGAGGCCGAGGCCCTCCGAATGCCATTGGTGTGATTTGTGTCACCCTCGCGCCTCATCATCGGGTGCGTGGAGACGACAACAGCCCGGCCGATGGAGTTGCACGCGGTGTCGATGACCCAGCCCTGGGACCACACGCTCGCGTGGTGGTCCCATGAGGCGTTTGCCCGGGGACACGTGGAGGTCCTGCACGCCTCCTGGGGGATCTCGCAACGGTCCTTCGACCCCGCCTTCCTCGCCTCCCGGCTGCCGGAGAGTGCCCGGGTGCTGCACCGCTCGACGCTCATCGGGCGGGGGGAGCAGTGCGCGGCGGTGGGGCTCGGGGAGGCCCTCGCGCTGCTCGACCTCGATCGGGGACACCTGTGGGTCCGGGTCGCCGCGCCCGATCTCGCCTCGGCCGAGGCCGCGCTCGAGGTGCTCCGCGAGCGCTTCCCCGACGAGCAGCCCGGGGAGGGCTCCCGCCAGGTTCGGATGGCGCTTTGGAACCGCACCTCCGAGGGCGCCCGGCTGATCGCCCGCGAGCTCGCCGTCCCCGCCTGGGAGGAGATCGGCGCCAACTACCCCCTGTCCCCCACGCGCGCGGAGCTCGACGCCCTGATGGTGGACTTCGTCCCCGGCGCGGGCGGGAAGCTGATTCTTTGGCACGGCCCCCGGGGACCGGCAAGAGCTTCGCGCTGCGGGCCCTGGCCTGGGAGTGGCGGGACTGGTGCGAGCTGCACTACGTGCTCGATCCCGAGGCGCTGTTCGGGCAGGACCCCGCCTACCTCGTGGACGTGGCGCTCGGCGACGACCGGCTTCGCGGCCACCGGGACCCCGACGCCTGGCGCCTGCTGGTGCTCGAGGACACCGGCGAGCTGCTCGGCCCCGACACACGGCAGCAGGCGGGCCAGGGCCTCTCGCGGCTGCTGAACCTGGTCGACGGGCTCCTCGGGCAGGGCCTTCGGATCCTCGTGCTTGTGACCACCAACGAGCCGGCGCGCGCCCTCCACGAGGCGGTCGTGCGGCCCGGCAGGTGCGCCGCGCAGGTGGACTTCCGGCCCTTCGGCGCCGAAGATGCGGCCCGGTGGCTCGTGGCCAACGGGCACGATGGCGAGGCACCGGCGGGGGCTGCAACCCTGGCGGAGCTGTACGGGGTCCTCGAGGGGCGCGAGGCCGCACCGACGCGCCCCGTGGGGTTCCTCGCGGCGATCTGACGTGCGCGGGCCGGTCGGGTGGCCCCGCGGCCGGCAGAGACGGTTCGAGCAGAGGAGGGCGTGATGGCAGAAGCGGAACGGGAGTGGGAGCGC
>JAJYGO010000165.1 GCA_021785115.1 Chloroflexota bacterium
GGTCCGCCGCCGGGGCGTTTCGATTCTCCGCCCCGACGCTCGATGGGGACGCTCGCCCGGTCACCGACCAGGCGCCCCACCCGCAGACCTTGACCTCCTCGAGCGTGTACCCGGCGTCGAGGACTGCCCCGACGTCCTGCTCGTTCTCGACGAGCCAGATCGGACGCCCGTCGCCCCAGCGCTTGTCCACCTCGTGGACCGCCTCGCTGCCGGCGAGGACGAGGCCGAGGTCCTGCCGTCTCCCCTGGACCGCCTGCGCGTACCAGAGCGGCGTCATGAGGCTCCACCAGGCCACCAGCCACGCACCCTGCGGCGCCTGGGCCTCGACGGCATCGACGTAGCATGCCGCCGACGGCGAGGTGGCGCGCGGCGAGTTCATCGGCAGGAGGACGGCCGGGACGGCGATCGCGAGCACCACGGGCAGGGCACGGACGGCGCGCCCGACACCCGCCGCCGCGCCCGCCACGGCCCGCTCCGCCCCGTCCGCCAGCGCGGTCGCCCCGATCGCCGCGAGGACGCCGGCCACGGCCATCGGGTAGAGCGCATACCGCTCGATGTCGCCATTGGCGTATGTCAGCCGCGCGTAGAGCGTCAGCCCTCCGGTCGCCAGCAGCAGCCACAGCACGCGAAACTGCCGACGGCGTGCCAGGAGGACGGCCCCGCAGCCCGCCAGGGCCATCGCCACGAGGGCGCCGGGCGGCGTGAGCCAGTCCCCCAGGTGCCCGAGCAGGACCGGCAGGTTGCCCAGCGCGGTGCCGGGCCCGGACGCCGAGAGGAAGCCCATGTTCGATGCAAAGTCCGCGCCGGTGACGTAGCGCCAGAAGAGCGCGAGCGTCGTCGGGGCGTAATCGTGGTGGACGGGCGGGTTGGCGGCGGCCCGGATCGGGATGTAGGCGTACACGGCGAGGCCGGCCGCCAGCGCGATGACAGCCTGCGCGACCGCCCGGGGCCGGCGCAGCACCTGCGGCCGGGCGGTGACGACGTAGACCCCGACCCCCGGGGCGAGCATCGCGGTCAGTCCGTGGTTCGCCATGGCGACGCCGAACAGGAGCGCTGCCCCCGCGAGCCACCGGTCGGCGCCCAGTGCACCGGCCGTGGCGCGCCGGTCCCAGCGCAGCAGGACGAGGACGATCGCCAGCGCCAGCAGGACGTGGAGCGGGTGCGGGTCGGCGCGCGCGGAGGTCGCCCAGAACTCGGTCGTGAGCCCGACGGCGAGTGCCCCCGTTGCAGCGAGCCACGGGCGTGCCCCGAGCCGAACAGCGCACGCCGCGATTGCTCCGACTGCCAGCGCCCCGGCGACGGCCGTGACCATGTTGAGCGCAGTGGCCGGGTCCAGGAACGGCAACAGGTGGACCCAGATGAAGCCCAGGATCAGGAAGGTTGGATAGCCGGTCGGGTGGACAAGGCCTCCGGTTGCGGCCGCCGCCTGGTAGGCGCCGGTGTCCCAGAACGCGACCCCCGGGGTGAGGCGCCAGAGGAAGGCTGCGAGCGCGACGATGGTGGTGGCGGCAATGATCCGGGCCGGGGTCAGCGGGGCGAAGCTGATCCGCGCGGTCGCCTTGGGCTCCGGCGCCGACTCCGGCATCGCCTTGGGCGGCGCTCCCATCGGCCGAGCGGTCCCTCTCGGCCGCTCGCGTCGAGTCCCCGGCCGCTCGCGTCGAGTCCCCGGCCGCTCCTGCTGCATCCAGACCAGCGCCAACCCGAGAACCACGAGGCCGGCCGCGAGACCCGCGAGCGCGTCGAGCGGGATGAGCCGCGCCGTGATCGAGTGCGTTCCGGCGCCGACCGGCACCAGCAGCCCGCCCAGCGCACGCGCCGCCGAGACCGATGCGCCGTCCACGGTCACCTGCCAGTCAGGCCACCACGCACGGTCGATCCACACCCAACCCGCCGCCGGAGCGGCCACCGTCGCCTCGATCTGGCCGGGCAGCGAGGTGACCGCGCTGCGCGCCACCGCGACGCTGCCGAGCCGCGACGTGTCGATCGTCCAGTCGGTCGGCGTCGTCGGCACCAGGTGCGAGCCGCCGGGCGCCGCCGTGACCAGTGAGGCTGGGATCCAGTAGGGCGGCTCGAGCGCTTCGCTGTCGCGGCAGAAGACGGCCTTCGTGGCGGGGACAGTGGCGATGGTCTGCCCTGGGCAGGCCGCCCCGTTGAAGGTGACCACCGTGTCGATGCCGAGGGCGCGCCGCACGTCGTCGCCGGCGGCGCCGCTGCGCAGGTCGGTCACGAGGGACTCGACCACCGCAAGGTTCAGCGAGCTGAACATCCGGATGTCGGCGACGCCGGCGGCCGCCAGCTGGTCGGGCATCCCCTCGTACCAGCCCGGCTCGCCGAGGGTGAGCAGGCGATGGGCATCGGCCGCCCGCGCCTCCTGCACGAAGGCCGTCGAGGAGCTGTCGAACGCCGGCAGGGTCGCCGTGCTGTTCGGGGCCGTCCCGAAGGCGAAGAGCGGGAGGGCGCCGAGCGACAGCAGCGCCAGTCGCGTCACGCGGCGCGGTCCGCCTCGCCGCCGGGCGACCGCCACGGCGATGAGCGCCGCTCCGCCGATCGCGACCTCTCCGAGCCTCGGCCAGGGCTGGCCGAGTGCCTCGATCGCCGTCCTCCGCAGATCGGGCAGGGTCTTGGGGTCCACGAACGAGCTGCTGAACATGTAGACCGCGTTGAAGACGTCGGGCGCCGAGGACAGCATCCACTCGACGATGACCCACACCATCGCGACGGCGCCGAATGCGAGGACGGCGAGGCCGAGAGGATCGGGGAGGGATCGCCGCGTCGCGGCCTCACCGCCGGATCGGCCGCTCGCGCCGACCGCTGCGCCGCCTTCGCTCGCTCTCCCCAGCCCCAGCCGCGCCGCCCCGACCGCCGCCAGGATCCCGATCGCGAGCGATGCGACCATGTACGAGCGGACCGGCGACCGCAGCACGTTGAGGAGCGGCACAGCCGTCCACCACGACGGCTGGAACGCGGCCACGATCGGCAGAACGAGCGCCGCCGCGACGAGCAGCGCCATCGGGCGCGAGCGACGCAGCGAGAGCGCCACTGCCGCGAGGACCAGGACCGGAATCCCCACGTACGATGCCGCCTCGAGCAGCGCGAACGTGGAGTCCGGATACCAGATCTTGTAGATGTCCCACCAGCCGTGTGCTGTCGGGACCGCGAAGGCGTTGCTGAAGGCGGTCCCCAGCAGGTCGAACGGCGTGGCGGCGCTCGCGAACAGGTCGGCGGGCGTCATCGACGAGCTGCGCACCGAGAGCGTCGTCAGGATCGCGGTTGGCAGGAGCTGGACCGCGCCCACCGCCCCGCCCACCAGCCCGAACGGCACGATCCGCGCGAGCACGCGCGGGCGCGGGGCGGCGGCGACCAGGAGCAAGACCGCGGCGATCCCGGTCAGGAGCCAGGTGTTGGGGTGGCCGCAGAGCGCCTGGACGCCCCACAGGATCCCGGCGGCAACGGCGTTGCGTCGGGAGGGGAGTCCGCGCCCGGCGAGCGGCAGCAGGACCCACGGCATCCACCCGTAGGCAGCCACCATGTTGTACCACTCGAGCTTGGAGACGATCGCGCCGCCGAGCACCGCCACCACCACGGCGATCGCCGAGGCCGTCCGCACCCGTGCGTAGCGCATCGCCAACAGCCCTGCCCCCGTTCCGGCGAGGGTCAGGTGGAGGATCCGGGTGACGTCGAGGGCGGCGAGCGGCGGAAGCTGGAATATCAGCCAGTTGGGCGGGTAGAACGCCCCGACCTGGCCCTCGGCGTAGAGCGGGAAGCCGAGTCCCATCTGGTCGTTCCAGAGCGGCAGCCGCCCGGCGGAGAGCGCGTCATGCGCGAAGCTCGCCAGCGGGTAGTCGATCTTGGGCATATCCGGGTTCCAGAGCCAAGGGCCGCTCAGCAGCCCGGGCCGCGCGGCCGCGATCGCCGCCACGAAGCCGAGCAGGGCGAACAGGAGTGCCGTCCCGCGCGCATCGATGCTGGGACGCGCCAGCCTCCGCTCCAGTCGGGCCGCGATCCCGCCGGTCACGACCACCCGTTCGTGTAGACGATGGCGATGCCCCAGGCGGCAACGACGAATCCGAGGACGATGGCCAGCGCCGCCTCGAAGGAGATCCGACCGCGAAGGCCGTGGACGGTGAGGAGCATCAGGAACGGGTAGATGTCCTGCGCATATCGGTAGCCGAACTGTTCGCCGCCCGGATCCGCGTGGGTCAGCACCGGCACGAGGATGAGGGCGACGGAGACCCAGGAGCCGATCGTGAACCAGTCACGGACGCGCGCTCTGACGGACCACACGAACAGCGGGGTCGTGAACAGGATGCTGAGGCCGCCGAGGATGCGCGGCCGCACCCACGGGAAATCGGCGACCTGCACCGGCATGTTCAGGAACATGGCGTACATCTGACGCGGGATGCTGTGGATGCTGAAGAAGCCGTACTGGTACTGCTGCTCCGCAAGGAGGCCCGGGATCAGCGCATAGCCGTTCTCGAACGGTGACCCGAAGCGGGCCACGTCGTAGGCGAGGTAGAAGGCGAGCGGGAGTGCCGCCGCGGCACCGAACGGGATGACCAGTCGCAGGAAGCCGCGGATGGGCGGTCGCCGGAAGGTCGCCAGGCCGCCGCCAAGATGCCCGAACGGGGTGCCGCCACCGGCCTCGGAGCGGACCGCGCGGTCGGCGAAGTAGGCGAGGAAGAACGGGAATGCCATCGCGACCGGCAGCCGCGACATGGCCGCTCCCGCAAACGCAACGCCGATCAACGGCGCTGGAGCGTCCCACAGGCATCCCGCGATCGCGAGCAGCAGGAAGAGGGTCGCCACCACGTGGGCGAAGTGCCACGAGGACCCGATCTCCGCCGAGTACCAGACGATCGTCCCGAATGCGTAGACGAGCGTCAGGAGGATCCGGACGGGGCGCCTCACGCCGACCCGGTGAAGGACCAGCGCCACCAGCGCAACGTTCACGGCGGCGAGGAAGAACGACGCCCACTCCTGGTGGAAGGCGGGGCCGAAGAGCGCCACCAGCGGCATGAGCACGATTGCCGGGGCGGGCGGGTACACCACGTAGAACAGGCCGTTGGTGGCGGGGATCAGCTCGTTGAGCCCGCTCCCGCTCTGGCTGAGGCCGAGCTGGCCGTGCAGGAAGGCGTTTGCGAGGGGGACGAAGTAGTCCAGGTTCTGCTTCTGGCCGTGGTTGATCCATGCGTAGACGTACCACGCCAGGACACCCAGGAGCCCCGGGATGAGCGCGCGGTCGACGAGCTGTGGCCGCGCCCTGAGCCAGTTGACGAATTCCGCCCCGTAGGTGGTCCCGAGGTAGGCGCGCAGGCGCTCCATCGAGTGCTCGTTCCTGGCCGGCTGGGGCTCCGTGCGGGAGCGCGGGACGGTATGGGGCGTTGTCCGCGGTGGCACCGAGCCCGGCATGGTTCCTCCCCAGATGCTCAGCGCACAGCGTATGGGAAGCTCTGCCCCCCCGCTACGCGCCCTGGAAACACCCCGGGGCGTGACAGGCGTCGCCCGGCGAGCCGAGAATCGCGTGCGTGACCGCTCGCACGATCCTGCACGTGGACCTCGACGCGTTCTTCGCGGCCGTGGAGCAGCGCGACCATCCCGAGCTGCGCGGCAAGCCCGTCATCGTGGGCGGCGGCGGTCCCGACGACCGGGGCGTCGTCAGCACGGCCAGCTACGAGGCGCGCAAGTTCGGCGTCCACTCGGCCATGCCGCTGCGGACCGCCGGGCGGCTCTGCCCACAGGGCATCTTCGTGCCGGTCGACGGGCGCAAGTACCAGGCCGAGAGCCGCCGGGTGATGGCGATCCTGCGCAGGTTCACCCCCCAGGTGCAGCCGGTCTCGATCGACGAGGCCTTCCTCGACGTCACGGCCTCGCGAGCGCTGTTCGGCGACGGGGAGGCGATCGGCCGGCTGATCAAGAGCGCCGTCCACGACGAGACGGGCCTGACGATCTCGGTGGGCGTGGCGACGACGAAGCTGGTGGCGAAGGTGGCGTCGGACCTGCGCAAGCCCGACGGCCTGGTGGTGGTCCCGCCGGGCGAGGAGGCCGCCTTCCTGGCGCCGCTCCCGATCTCGCGCCTGTGGGGCGTAGGCGAGAAGACGGCCGCTGCCCTCGCCGAGTACGGGGTGAGGACGATCGGCGACCTGGCGTCGCTGCCGGCGGACGCGCTGGAGCGGCGGCTGGGCAAGCACGGGGCGTCGCTGGTGGAGCGGGCGCACGGGGTCGACCCGGACCCGGTGGCGGGCGGCGAGGCGGCGAAGTCGATCGGCCACGAGCACACGTTCGACCGGGACACGGCGGATC
>JAJYGO010000493.1 GCA_021785115.1 Chloroflexota bacterium
CCGCATGTACCTGACCGGCGGCCGCCCCGGGCACCTGCGCCCGGTCACCGCGGAGTCGAGCAGCCGCGAGGGCGCTCGCCTGACGTTCGCCGTGCTCGACGAGACGCACCTCTGGCGCCGCGACAACGGCGGCGTGCGGCTGGCCGCGGCGCTCCGGCGCAACGCCGCCAAGATGGACGGCCGGACGTTCGAGACGACGAACGCCCCGGTCACCGGGCAGGGCAGCGTCGCCGAGGAGTCGGGCGACGCCTCGGTCCCGGGCGTCCTCCACGTCTGCCGGCGGGCGCGCGAGGCGCCCGAGCGCGACTGGCCCGCCGAGCGGCTCCGCGCCGAGCTCGAGTTCGTGTACGGGGACTCCTGGTGGGCGCCGGTCGAGCGGATCCTCGCCGAGGCCGCGGACCCGGCGAACGACTGGGACGACATCACCCGCTTCTACTTCAACCTGCGCTCGTCGGGGCGGAGCCGCGCCGCCGACCCCGAGCAGTGGGACCGCCTGGCGCGGCCGGGGCGCGAGGTCGCGCCAGAGACCCGCGTCGGCCTGGGCTTCGACGGCTCGGTGTCGCTCGACTCGACCGTCCTGCGCGCCTGCACCGCGGACGGGTTCTCGTTCAGCCTCCCGGGCTGGAGCTGGGTCCGGCCCGCCGGCGACGCCTACCGGACTGGACACCCAGGGCCTCGACCGTCGCCCCAAATCCCTCCACGCGGCGGTGCAGGCGGTGCTGTCGGACGAGCCAGCCGTCCGGCCAGGCCTCGGGCTGCCACGCAAACGTGGTGTTCGGCTCGCGGCCCTGGGTCACCATCCAGCGGTCGAGCGCGTGACGGATGACGCCTCAGGCCGGGCCGAATCCCTTGGCGGCAAAGCGGACCTGCATCCGCAGCACGCCCTCGGCCGTGAAGAGCGCGAGCTGCGTGGCGCCGCCGGTGGGAAGCGACCCGGGGCTCGGGTCGGCCGGCTGATCCTTGTCGGCATGGGCCAGCGAGCCGAGCGCATCGCCGACGGCGAGACCGAGGAGCGCGCCCCGGATGCTGTCGTCGCGTGCCCGCTCTTCCGCCTCCCTCGGAGCGGGCCAGCGGATCGCGGCGGGTTGCTCCGCCGGCAGACGCGCGCAGGCTCGGCAGGAGGCGCCGTTGCCAACCATCGCCACACCAGCCTGGCGCGCCGGAGCATTGCCGCGGCGCCACCGCTCGGGAGGCTCACGGCGCGCCGCCCGGCCGGCCGCCGGAGGCCGGCGCGCGCAGCACCCCGGCCTGACGGCGCTCGGCCCGGATGGCGTCCGGCATCAGTGCCGCCTCGCCGCTCTGCATGAAGTCGTCGAGCGCCGCCTGCAGGTCCGTGGCCCCCTCCTGCATGAAGTGGCGCACCAGGCCGTCCATGTCCTGGACGAGGACCTCCGCGCCGCCCTTGCGGTAGGTGACGCCCCACGTCGGGCCGGTCGAGATGTCGAGGTCGTGCAGCGTCCGGACGCCCTCGGGCGGCTCGTCCGCGGTCCGAGGGCCGTCGAGCGCGTACCTGTGCACCCAGTCGTCGAGGTCCCCGCGGCCGCACGCGCCCCACGGCTCCCACCCGCCGCCCTCGGCCGGCCCTCGGCGGCCGTGCACGACGCCGCCCTCGTCGAAGTAGAGGGCCATGCCGGAGCGGGCCAGGCCCGCGTCCACCCACCGCCGGACCCGCTCGACGTCCGCAGCCGCGCCCGCCCAGTCGGTCACGGGCAGCTTCCTGCGATCGACGTCGGACCGACGCGGCGAGGGCTCGAACTTGAACTCCACGGCGACGAGGGGACCGGGTTGCCGACCTCGAGGATGACGATGTCGGCGCTGAGGTGGCGCCGCTGGCCGGGCTCCACCCCGTAGTCGTTGAGGACCCGGAGGTCGAGGCCGTCTTCGGCGGCTTGGCGGGCCAGGTGCTTCTGCAGCGTCCACACCACGTCGCGCTCGACCGCGAACCCGTGCTCGCCGTACGTCTCGCGCAGCCACCACAGCCCGTCGTCGAGCAGCGCCTGCGCCGCCTTCCTGGGCTTGGGCAACCCGCCTCCCCCTCCCGTCGCGGGACGCGTTCCGAGTGTAGGGCAAGCCGCGGCCGGCGATCCGGGGCGTAGCGTTGCCGGGGTTGAGGTATCACCGGCAGGAGGAATCGCGGTGGGCAGCGAGCGGACGGTCGCCGAGCTGTGCGCGCTCCGGCGGAAGGCAGTCGAGGAGTACGTGCGGGTCGGCGACGACCGGGAGTCATGGCGGCTCGACCTCCGCGCCGTCGCGGTCGAGCTGGACCGGGCGCTGACGCCGGCCGGCGACCCCGCGTCCATCGAGACCAGGGCGCAGCGGATCGCCGCCGCCCTCGACGCGCCCGGGTCTGAGCCGACGCCGCTCGAGCGGAGCCAGGGGCGGGCGCGGACCATCCGGCAACGAGGCGCTCAGGCGGAGGATCCGCAGGACCAAGCCAGAGCTGTTCGAGGAGTGGACCCGCTGTGACCGGGAGCAGGAGGAGGAGCTGGAGGCGCTGATCGCCGCGGCGAACGCCGAAGGCCCATCCGAGGTGCGACTCCAGTGGCGGCTCATCGAGGGCCTCAGCTCGCGGTGGCCGGGCGAAGCGACACCGGCGGAGCTGGTGCGGGCCCTGGAGGCTCGACCCCTTCCACCCGACCCCCTCCGCGAGCCGGCACGCGAGGGCGTGACCTGGACGGCAAGCGACTGGCTCGGGTGGGAGGAGTTCATCGACGGCGTGCCATGTCACTCATTACGCGTCGGACACTAGGCGCGGCAATGGGCCACGGTTATCGCAACAGCCGCGGCACGATCGCTCACGCGAGGGGCCGCGCGCGCTTCCGGAGGTAGGCTCATCCCAGGCTCGATGGCCGTTCGAGCCCAGGTTCCACAGGGACCAAGCTCGAACCGTTGCTGGGGAAAGTGTTGGTGCACGGACGAGAGGGCCGGCACGATCGTGCCGGCCCTCTCCCTGGGATCCCCGAGGTTCAGCGCACGCTGAGGTTGCCGCCGCCCATCAGCTGCTCGACGGTCTTCGTGCCGTTCCAGTTGCTGGAGAACAGCAGCCCGGAACCGTCGTACAGGGTGAAGCCGATGGTGTCCTGCTGCGGGCTCCCGTAGTCGGTCATCGACATCTGGAAGGTGAGGTTCCCGCCGAGCGACACCGGGTTGCTCGGGTCGGTGATGTCCTGCAGGTTCGCCTTGCTCACGAAGGTCGCCGTGCACGGGGCCGTCGCGGTCGCGTTCGTGCAGGGCGAGGGCTTCTCACCGAGCGAGGTGAGCGCGTTGCTCTTGATCTGGTAGGTGTGGCCGCCTCGGCGGAAGAGGATGTTGAGGTTCCCCTGGAGGCTCGTGGCCTTCTTGTTGAACTTCACGTTGAAGCCGAAGTTCGCCTTCCTGCCCGGATCGGCGGCATACGCGCCCGCCGAGTTCGACTCGGTGAGGTATCCGCCGCCGGTGATGAAGTAGCTCGTGAGCGGCGCGGCGACGTCGATCACCGCGTTCTCGTCCGACGTGTTGTCGGTGTAGTAGCCGCCCACGACGATCCCGATCGTGGACTGGGTGGCGCCGCTGCTGCTGATGCTCAGCGTGGTCGAGCATGAAACCGTGCCGACCGTGGTGTCGCTCGAGCGGACCAGGGCGACCGGCAGGTTGCTGCATCCAGAAAGCGGGGCGCTCGCGGCGTCACGGTTCACGAACGTCACCGTGGCGTGGCTGATGTCGCCCGCGAATGGGTCGTAGGCCGAGTCGTCGGTGAGCGCCGTGACGTCCTTGATCGTCGCGGTCAGGGTCACCGTCGCGGACGAGGCGTCGGCGGAGGTGCCCCAGAAGAGCGAGTCGCCCGTGTAGGTCGCGCGCGCGTCCTCCTGGGTGACCGTGAGTGTGCCGGTCTCCAAGGTGACGTCGTAGTTGTCCAGGCGGTTGTCGGGGTCGACGAGGGTGGCCTTGATGTCGTACGTGCCCGGCGCGCTGCTCGTCGTTGCGGTCGTGGCGTACGTCGCGGTGATGTCGTCGCTGTTCGCGATGCCGGTTATCGTCCCGCTGAACGTCGGGTTCGGGTCGCTGTACTGGCGGCTGGCGTTATCCGGCGTCACGGTCAGGTCCGCCTTCTGGACCGTCAGATCGCCGGTCCCACTGCTGCCCGTGTAGTTGCGCTCATCCGCGAAGCTCGCGATCACCGCACCGACATACACGTCGGCATCGATGTAGGCGGTCGGGACCGTCACCCCGTACAAGAACGCAACCCCGTGGCTGAGCGTCTTCGGCGTGCCGACCGGCGTCGGGCCAATCTTGAAGCTGATCGTCTTGCTGGCAACGGGCCAGCCGTTGCTGACGTCGGTGAGCGTCGCCTGCAGCACCGCATTGCCGCCGTATGTCGCGGTCGCGGACACGGCACTGATAGCCGTCGCCGCGGGGCTGATGGTGAGGGTGTGCGAGTCATCAGTGATGCCGACGTAGTTCGTGCTGCCGGCGTAGCTGAAGGTGACCCGGTAGACCCCGGCGTCAGTCGGCGCAGTCGTCGTCGGGTCGCCGTACGTGAAGTCCGGATCGGTGCCGCTGCGCAGCTCGTAGCTCACGCTCGCGCTTCCCACGTCCTCGGCGGGGTCCCCCACGCCGCTCACGTCAGCGGTGGCGGCGTGCGGATGGCCGTCGTAGGTGTCGTTGCTGATGGAGATCGCAGCGAAGGCCGGGGTCGCCTTCGCGATGTGGAAGCTCTGCGTGATCGGCCCCGCCGCCGCGTAGTTGGGATCCGCCGCGAGCGAGGCGGCGATGCTGCAGGCGGCCGGGTCGACGGCCGCCCCCGTGACGGTCACCGTGCCGTCGCTGCTCACCGCGCAGCCCGCGCTGCCGGTGCCCAGACCGAAGGTGATCGATCCTGTGCTCGTGCCGTTCGTGGCGGCGAAGCTCGCCACGCTGAACGGACCGTCGCCGTAGGTCGTGGACGGCAGGCCGGACAGATCGAATGTGAAGTTCGGCGTGCCCGGAGTCACCATGAGCGCGCCGTCGACGAAGGTGAAGGCGTAGTTGGCTGCGCTCAGGGTTCCCTGCGTGCAGTTGATCGCATAGGGGTTCCCCTGCACCGTGTACGGCCCGTCCGCGATGGCACAGTCGGGGCTGCCGGTGACCCCGCTGGTGGCGAGCGTCTCCCCGTTGGCGAAGCGCGAGTAGCTGGACGTGGGGCTGGGGACGACGCCACCGTACTGCATTGTCAGGTCGTCGGCGGTGATGGTGAGCGATGCCCTTGCGATGTTGAAGGACTGGCTGAGCGGTCCGGCCGCCGAATACGTGCTGTCCGCTGCAAGTGAGGCGTCGATGATGCAGTGGTCGGGGTCGATGGCGGCGCCGGTGAGCGTCACCATGCCGACGCTGGTCACACTGCAGCCTGTGCTGTTCGAACCGACGGCGAACGTGATCCCGCCGGCGTCGTCGGCCGGCTTGCTCACGTAGCCCGCGACGCTGAAGCTCGCGTCGCCGTAGGTCTTGGCGGGCAGGGCGGTCAGGTCGAAGGCGAACGTCGGCGTGCTCTTGGCGATGTTGGTCAGGCTAAAGGCGACGGTATTGGCCCCGGCCGCGGCTGCCGTGACCTGGTAGTCGCCCCCTGTGCGATTCGCCGTGGCGACCACGCTCGCGATGCCGCCGGTGCCGATGGCGGTCGGGTCGGGGGTGAACGTGGCGCCCGGCCCGCTGGTCGGGGCCGTGAAGCTGACCTTGCCACCGACCACGGGGTCACTCCCAGTGCCCGTCACGGTCACCTCGAGCTCGCTCCCGAAGGCCGTGTCGACCAGCGTGCTCTGGCCATCGCCCCCGATCACACTCATGCTGAACGGCTGTGCCTCGAAGGCGCCCATGTCGCAGCCAGCGCCCTGCGGCCGAACGACACCGCGCTGATCGGTCGCGGGGCAGGAGACGGCGTTCGCCGCGTCGATGGCCGGGCTGCCTGGCAGCAGCGGCAGGGTCTTCGTGGCATCGCCGTAGCTGCCGAGGGCACCGAGCAGCGGATCGGCGTTGATGTTGCCGGTGCCCGTCCAGCCGCCCTGCACGTCGCTGAACGTGATCGTCGTCGTGCCGCCCGTGAGGTAGATCTGTGGCCCCTGGCCGCCCGTGTTGCCCCAGAAGATGCCGTTCGTGATCGCCACAGTGGCGTAGTAGGTGAACATCCCGCCGCCGTGGCCGAAGGACCCGGCCGAGTTGGCGGCGAAGGTGACGTTGGTCAGGGTCACCGTGCTCTGGGTGATGCTGATGGCGCCGCCGCCCCAGCC
>JAJYGO010000432.1 GCA_021785115.1 Chloroflexota bacterium
TCGAGGAGCTCATCGCGGGCGGCATCGCGGAGAGCGCCGTCGGGTCGTTCCGGCTCACGGCCGCGGGCAAGGACCGGGGCGCGGAGCTGATCAACGCGGATGGCGCCGAGTGGGGCGCCGAGCGGTCGCTGGCGGCGCTCGATGGCTTCATCCTGCTCGACCAGCGCATGAAGGACGTCGTGACCGCCTGGCAGACGCGCGAGGTGGACGGCGTCCAGACATTCAACGACCACACCGACGCCGCCTACGACGCCGAGGTCCTCGCGCGCCTGGCGGCGCTGCACGCCGACACAGACGCCTGGCTCTCGCCGCTCACCGCCCGGCTGCCCCGGCTCGCGAGCTACCAGGCGCGCCTCGGGAGCGCGGTCGCCCAGGCGACCGGCGGGAACGGGCGCTATGTGGCGTCGCCTCGCGTCGACAGCTACCACAGCGTCTGGTTCGAGCTGCACGAGGACCTCATCCGGCTCTCTGGCAGGACCCGAGCCGAGGAAGTCGCGTGATCGCTCGGCGCGGGGCGCGACCGGGCCGGGCCGGGTCATCCAGTTCGCAGATGCCAGCTGTTTCGCAGGGAGGATCGATGTTCAAGCGGATCGATCGCACCGAGGCAGAGGTCATGGAGCTCCCGGGACGGACGTGGCGCTCCTATCTCGGTCCTCAGAACACGCCGACGCGCAACTCCTCGATGGGGACCTCCTTGTTCCCACCCGGCTCCTGCCCGCCCGGCCACGTCCACCCGGCCGAGGAGGAGACCGTCTACTGCATCTCCGGCCGCGGCCGGCTCGTGAGCCCCGAGGGCAATGCCGAGTTGGAGCCAGGCGTCGCGGTGTGGATCCCCGCCGGTCTGTTCCACGCCACAGAATGCGACGGCCCGGAGCCGCTTGAGCTCCTGTGCTCCTTCTCGCCGCCGGTCGCCGCAGGCTCGTACGAGCGCCGCGGGCCGGCATGAGATGAACGCACTCCCGGCGGTCCCCCCGCCCGCCGACATCGCCGGCCTCGAGGAGGTCGCACGCCGGATCAGGGTCGAGGTCGTTCGCACGATCAACGCCGTCCGTGTCGGGCACATGGGCGGCTCGCTGTCGGAGGCGGACCTCCTCGCAGCACTCTACTTCGGCGTGCTGCGGATCCGCCCCGACGAGCCCGGCTGGCCGGACCGCGACCGGTTCGTCCTCTCGAAGGGGCACGCCTCAGTGGGGCTCTACGCCGCGCTCGCGCTGCGCGGGTACTTCCCGGTCGAGGAGCTCCGCACGTTCGACCGGATCGGCACGCGACTCCAAGGGCACCCGGACATGACCCGACTGCCGGGCCTCGACATGTCCACGGGCTCGCTGGGGACGGGCATCTCGGCCGCGGTCGGCATGGCGCTCGCTGCGCGGCTCATGGGGACCGGGAGCCGGACCTTCGCGCTGCTCGGCGACGGGGAGTGCCAGGAGGGCTCGGTCTGGGAGGCAGCGATGGTCGCCGCGCGGTACGGCCTCGACCAGCTGGTCGCGATCGTGGACCACAACAGGCTCCAGCAGTTCGGCTGGCAGGGCGACGCGCCTGAGCACCGTCTGCCGCCCGAGGAGCCGGGCGAACTGGTTCGCAAGTGGGCTGCGTTCGGGTGGCGCGTGCTCGAGATCGACGGGCACGACATGGGTCAGGTCGTCGCGGCGCTTGCGTCCGCGACCGACGAGCCGGACGGCCGCCCGGTCGCGATCATCGCCAACACGATCAAGGGCCGAGGCCTCTCGTTCGCCGAGGGCGAGTACCTCTGGCACGTGAAGGTTCCGACGGTCGCCGAGTACGCCCAGGCGCTCGCCGAGCTGGGCGAGTCCGCAGCTGCCGAGCCGGAGGCCACGCGATGACGCTCCCGATGGGCCGCGCGATGCGCGAGGCGTTCGGCGAGACCGTGACCGCGCTGGCCGACGCGGATCGCCGGATCGTGATGCTCGACGGGGACCTCGGCACCTCCACGCGCGCCGAGGTCTTCCAGCGCGCGCACCCTGAGCGCTTCCTCCAGATGGGGATCGCCGAGCAGAACATGCTGGGCGTGGCAGCCGGCCTCGCGAGCTGCGGGATGGTCCCGTTCATCAGCACGTTCGTGGCGTTCGCAGTCGTCCGGCCGCTGGACCAGATCCGCGTCCTCATCGCCCAGCCGCGCATGAACGTCAAGATCACCGGCGGCTACGCGGGCCTGTTCGTGGGCGCCGCCGGCAAGACCCACCAGATCGTGGACGACATCGCGATCATCCGGGCGATGCCGAACATGGTGACCATCTCCCCCGCCGACGACGTCGAAGCGGCCCAGGCGATCCGCTGGGCTGCCGCCTACGACGGCCCGGTGTACATCCGTCTCGTGCGGGACCCCACACAGCGCCTGTTCGGCGAGGACCATGTGTTCGACCCGGCCCGGGCGGTGGTCGTCCGCGAGGGCGCCGACGTGGCGTTGATCAGCACCGGCGCCCAGACGCCCAGGGTCGTGGACGCGGCGGAGCTGCTCGCAGCGCGCGGGATCGACGCACACGTGCTTCACGTCTCGACGCTCAAACCGCTCGACGTGGCCTCGATCGTCGCCGCCGCCGAGCGGACGAACCTCGTCGTCACCGTCGAGGAGCATTCGGTGATCGGTGGGCTCGGCGGCGCGGTCGCGGAGACGCTCGGCGAGCATTGGCCGACGACGATGAAGCGGCTCGGGCTGCAGGACGTGTTCGGGGAGTCGGCGTCCAACGCCGACCTGCTCGATCGGTTCGGCCTCTCGCCCAAGCGCGTCGCGGAGCAGGTCTCCGCTTTCCTCGACACCGCACCCCATCGCTGACGCCCCGCCCGCGCCGCCCCGGCGGCCCGGCAGAACCACCGGAGGTCCCCCGTGCCCACCGCCGCCGACACCACGCCCGACCGGACCGCCATTCCGGCCACGATGGAGGCGCTCGTCGTCCTCGAGCCCGGCCGGCTCGAGATCCGCGAGGTCCCCGTGCCGGCCCCCGGCCCCAACGAAGTCCTCGCCAGGGTCAGGGCGGTCTCGATTTGCGGGACCGACGCGCACCTCATCCACGGCGACTACCCCGGGTTCTGGCCTCCGTCCTTCCCGTTCATCCCGGGTCATGAGTGGGCCGGCGAGATCGCGGCGCTCGGGCCCGGCGCGGCGCTCTACGGGTGGAAGGTCGGTGACCGGGTCGCCGGCACCTCGCACGACGCCTGCGGCGTCTGCCAGAAGTGCGTCGAGGGCCAGTACAACCTGTGCGAGAACTACGGAAGGCCCGGGCTCCACAAGCAGTACGGGCACAACCACCAGGGCGCCGACGCAACCTACGTGGTGCAGGGCGTGAAGACGATCTTCCGGCTCCCAGACGGGCTGACGTTCGACGACGGCGCGCTCGTGGACCCGGCGTCGATCGCGCTCCACGTCGCCAACCGCGGCGGCGTCCGGCCGGGCGACACCGTGGCCATCACGGGCGCCGGGACGATCGGGATGCTGGCGGGCGACGCGGCGCTGGTCCGCGGCGCTGGCCGGGTCATCGTCGTCGGTCGCGGGTACCGCCTCGCAAAGGCGGCGTCCATGGGCTTCGAGACCGTGGACTCCACGGCTGGCGACGCCGTCACGACCGTCCGGGCGATGACCGGCGGCCTCGGCGTCGACGTCGCGCTCGAGTGCGCGGGCGCGCCCGAGACGGTCAACGCGGCGCTCGGCATGCTCCGGCGCGGCGGGCGGTGCGCGGCTGTGGGCATCCCCACCGAGGGCGTGACGATCGGGTTGCAGAGGCTCGTGCTTGACGAACTGGAGCTGGTCGGGTCGCGGGCGTCGGCGGGCGAGATGCGGAGGGTCATGCCACTCGTTGAGCAGGGACGCGTGCGCGTGCGCGAGATGGTCACGCATCGCTTCTCGCTCACCGACTACCCGAGGGCGCTCGCCACGTTCAACGATCGGGCAGGCGGCGCGATCAAGATCATCGTCAACCCATGACGCGGGCCTCACGATCCTGCTTGCCGCGGGCACCAGCTGGCCGCGGGGCACCAGTGGCGAACCCGCACCACATCCTCACCGCACAGCTGCTCGCCGTGGGCATCGAGCTCACGCCCGGCGAGACGCGCGATTCCGACGGCGGGGGGCTCGCGGCTTGACCCGGACTCGGTCGTGGCGAACCGGACGCCGGGCGCCGCGGCGGTCGCCGCCACCGCATCGCCCCACGTCGTCTCGCGCTCGGCCCAGATGTAGCCCAACCCAGTGCGGCGCGGAGCGTGGCCTCGGCGTCCGCCGCGACCTCAGCCCCAGGCCGGAGCGCCCGTCCCGCGGCGTCGACCTCGTCGACCGCGGCGATCCGAGGGCCGCGCCAGTCGGGCGCGCAGGCGAGCGGGCCGAAAGCCGGCACATCCTCAACCTGCGACTGTTTCGCGCGGGCCGCACGGACGCTACCGGGCCGCGGTGAGAACGGCGCCGGAGTGTGGCCCGGAGCCGCCTACGCGGGCTCGAGCAACAGGGACCGCAGCCGCTGCCGCGCGGCATCCTCGGGAGCGAGGCCCGGCAGGATCGCCGAGCGGTAGACAGCCCGGTCCGCCGGCGCATCCCGCCGCCAGCCAGGTGGCCGCCGACGGAGCGGAAGTTGACGAGCCCGAGGAGCGGGGCGGGTCCCTCAGGATGCTCGTGGTGGCGCATCCGGCTCTGGCGCTTGACCGTAGATCGACCACACCACCACACGGTACGCCACGCGATGATCGGGCCTGAGCACCAGCCCCCACGCGACCGGGCACCGGAGATCGGTGACAGAATAGCGCCTCGGCGCGTTGACCACCCCTGGGAGCACGATGAGCTATCTCGACACCTTCAGCCTTGCAGGTCGCGTCGCATTCGTGCCGGGTGGCGGCGGTGCGATCGGCACTGCCGTCGCCAAGGCGCTCGCCGGGGCCGGCGCCCGCGTGGCGATCGCGAACCACACGCTCGACAAGGCCGAGGCGGCTGCCGAGGCGGTACGTTCGGCAGGCGGCGACGCGATCGGGCTGCAGGCCGATGCGACCGTCGAGGCCGACTGCGAGCGGGCAGTCTCCTCGACCGTCGAGCGGTTCGGGCGCCTGGACATCGTCGTCAACTGCGTCGGTGGCGGGGCCGGCAAGGTCCTGTTCGACGCTCAGGAGTACCCGAGGGACGCCTGGGACTGGATCATGGAGCTCAACGTCAGGGGCGTCCTGGTGCCGACGCAGGCGGCCGTGCGAGCGATGATTGACGCAGGTCATGGCGGCAGGGTCGTGAACATCAGCTCCGTCCGCGCCAAGCTGGGGATTGGCGCCGGCTACTCGGCCTACGTGGCGGCCAAGGGGGCCGTCGAGTCGCTGACCCGCCAGTGGGCGACCGAGTGGGCCCGTCATGGCATCAACGTCAACGCGATCTCCCCGACGTTCGTCGACACCCCACAGGTTGCGATGCTCCTGGATGATCCGACCTTCCGGGACGGTATCGTCCGACGGATCCCCCTTGGGCGCGTCGGCGCTACCGAGGACATGACCGGCGCAGTCGTCTTCCTGTGCTCCGATGCGGCCTCGTTCATCACGGGGCAAGTGCTCGGGATCGACGGCGGCCTCACGGCGACCCAGTAATCCCGCCGTCACGCGGGCATCCAGATCGGCAGGATGGTGCTCGAGCCCATCCGTGACCGCGCCCGTCCCGTCGGCAACCGGCCCACTGCCGATCGCCCGGGATGCCGAGCCACACGACCCTTGACGCATTCTTGAGGGGACCTTGCCCCAACCCCGATGGCATGTGGCGAGCCACCGCCGGAAAATGGCCTTCAGCACCGGCAGACAGCCCGGGCCGCCTCGCTCCTGCGAAGTCCATTGCCCGTTTGCGACGGACCCCTCTGGTGACGACCACCTCAAAGCCCACTGACGCCCTCGGCCTTCCGCCGAGCCAACGCGCCCCGCGAGTCCTCGTGGTGGATGACGAGCCGCCGATCGTTGACCTCATCGCCGGCTACCTCGACCGCGAAGGGTGGAGGGTGCGGACGGCTGGCGACGGCCACGAAGCGCTAGCCGAGGCCCACGAATTCGGGCCCGACGCGGTCATCCTGGACCTGATGCTGCCGGGCCTCGACGGCATCGAGGTCTGCAAGCAGCTCCGGACGTTCTCCGACGCCTACGTGCTCATGCTCACCGCCCGCAGCGAGGAGGTCGACCGGATCGTCGGGCTGGCGGTGGGGGCGGACGACTACCTGGCCAAGCCGTTCTCGCCGCGGGAGCTGGTCGCCCGGGTCAAGGCGC
>JAJYGO010000343.1 GCA_021785115.1 Chloroflexota bacterium
GACCGGCTGAGCGCGCCGGCCGCGGACGTGGGCACTCGTCGCGCACCGGCACCCTCCGACCGTCCGCTCGGTGACCTGCTGGCACGCGGCGTCGGACGGACCATCACGGCGGACGGCCTCGAGTGGCTGCTCCATCGGAACGACATGAGCGAGCTGGCGCCATTGACCGTGGTCCAGCCCACCCTCGTCCCCGTCCTCGTTGCCCCGGCCGTCGATCCGGTTGCCCCGGCCATCGATCTGGTCGCCCTGGCTGTCGATCCCGTTGGCCCGGACCTCGTGAGCGGCGGCACGTCGACGGCAGTCACCCCGACCGACCGCGAGAGCTCTGGCAAGGGACGGCGCCGCCGCTCGGCCGGGTACGCCGCAGGCTCGCTGCAGACGCGTCCCGGCTGAGGTCGACCCCCGGCGCGCGTGCGGCTCCGCCGCCAGGCGGACACGCGCGCCCCGGCATCGAAGCGACACGGCCGGTCAACTGCCCATCGCCCGGGCTCCTACACTGAATCGCGCGAGGGAGAGCGACAGCTCCGGAGGGTGGCGGCCGTGCGGCGGGACAAGGTGCCATGAACTCGCTTCCGGGATTCCTGCCGGGCGTCGGCGCCTCTGTCGTCGTCGGTGCGCTGTCGAGCGGACGCGTGGCCCGCACGCTCGGAGGGCCCCGGGCACTGTCCTTCGCGCTCGTGCTGTTCGCGGGGATCATCGCGTCGGCGACGTTGACGCCCTACACGGGAGGAGCGTTGGGGGCGGAGCACCCGGGCACCTGTGACCTGAGCCGGATGGACCTCGCCCCGCTCCGGGATCTCCTGCGGCCGGGCGATGTCAGCGGCAATGTCCTGCTGTTCGTCCCCCTGGGGGTGTGCCTGGCGCTCCTCCCGCGGTCCCGCTCGAAGGCGATCCTGATCGCCGCTGCGGTCGCGTCGCCGTTCGTGATCGAGGGAACCCAGCTGCTCCTGCCGGCGCTCCACCGCGCCTGTGAGTCGGCGGACATCGTCGACAACCTGACCGGCCTGGTCGCAGGCCTCGCTGCAGGCGGTATGGTGGCGTCCAGCGTCCGCGTGTGGCCTCGCCAGGAGTCACGCGCCGCGAAGCCGCTCGTTCATCACGACTGGGACGGAACGCGACAATCCAGGCGCTAGAACAGGCCGAACCGCGAGGGTGTCCCAGGCTATCAGTCCCCCGACCTGATCTCGATGCCCTGGTCGGCCCATCGCGCGAGGTCTCCCGTTCCGAGCGAGGCTCTGGGGGCGGGCGGCATGCCAGATCCCGCCGACCCCCTCAGCGACCGTGCGCGGCGGGGAGAGTCCCGCGGGGAACGGCACTCGCCACCACATCGGCGAATCTCTCGCCGAGCCGGGCCATGTCGTGCTCCTGTGCGACGAAGTTGCGTCCGGCCAGCGCCATTGCCGTTCGTTCATCGGCTGGGGCGGCGGCCAGCTCCAGCATCGCTCTGGCAAGCTCCGCAGGATCGTCCGGCTGCACCACGATCCCCGCCTTTGCCACGGCCACTGGATCGTACGCGCTCTGGCACGCAAAGAGGACTGGACGACCTGCGGCCATGTACTCGAACAGTTTGTTGAAGCTGATGCCGTAGCGGTAGACGGGGGTCCGGGTGGCGTGCACGACCGTCGCATCGACCCGGTGAAGGAGCGCGGGGATGACCGTCTTCGGGACCGCCGGCATGACTGCGACCGAGGGCTCAGCCCGGGCAAGCTGTTCCAGCTCGGCTCGCTCGGGTCCATCTCCAACAAGGATCAGGCCGATCCTGCCGGGACGAGCCTGGTCGGCGATCGCTGCTGCACGGATAACCGTGTCGAGTCTGTTGACCCTCCCGAACGTTCCTGCATAGGCGAACACGAAACGGCCTGCAGCACGCATCCGCCGTATCTCTCCGAGGCAGCGACAGGCGGCCGGCGTCCCGTCGATGGCCTCCTCCATCCTGGCGTCGAACTCTGCGAGGTCGACGCCATTTGGGATGTAGACGACGTGGTCGGCGGGCAGATGGTGCTCGACCAGGTAGTCGCGAATCCCCGGGATCAGCGTGATCACGACGGTTGCGCGCCGAACGAGGAATGCCTCGAGGCCGCGCAGGAGACGTTCTCCCGGGGAGCCAGGCTGCAGGGCGCCGAGATCCACGAGCGTCTGCGGCCAGAGATCGCGGATCTCGAACGCGAAGGTTGCGCCGCGGAGCCGCGCCGCGAGCCAACCGCCGAACGCCGCGAATGGGTGCACCGTCGAGCCGATGACGACACCGGGCCGGCGACTCCGTGTCTGAACGACGAGGAATGCCACCAGATAGGAGAGCATGTTCACCTGTCGTCGCCAGGTGTTGCCGTGGTAGGGGAAGGTCCTCAGCCAGACGAAGCGAACTCCGTCGAACACCTGGCTCCGACATAGCCCGGCACCGCGGAGGCGTTCCTCGCGACCGGTCATGTGGCTCACGCCCGCGGCGAAGACGGTCACGTCCCAGCCGCGCTGGACCAGCGCCCGTGCGAGATCGTAGTGTCGAGTCCCGGCGGCGCGATCCGGCGCGCTCGCGTACTGGTTGACGATCCACACGCCGTGCGCGGAGCCAGCCTCGTGCCCCTCGCGCATCTCCCCGCCCGTGCAACATCGGCTGCGCACCCGGGACCGCAGATCCGGTTGCCTGCCGCCGCGCAGCATAGTACAGAGGATCTCCCCGCGACCGGGCACCGGTGTGGAAACGGGCTTCAATGCCTCGCACAGCGGTACATCTGGCGTCTCGTCGACGCAGCGAGAAGCGATCCAGAATCCGTTGACAAGGGTGAAGATGCCGCCGCCCGGGTTGGCCGGCAGGCGGCTGGGAGGGTCACCTGTGGCGACTCGCGGCGGGACCCGGCGTCCGGCGGTCTTCATTCGCCGCGCAGACACCGTCCGTGAAGTTGTCCTGCTGGGTGGCCTCCTGTGTCTGGCGCCGACAGCGTCAGGTGCCCCCGTAGTGGAATCCGGCCCGTGCCGCCATCGCCGCCACCGAGGCCGCGGCAAGGCGCGCATCCGCGACACGCGGTATCCAGAATTCGAGCCGCGACGCGCCCGCGAGGCGTCCGACGATCACCGTGAACGCGATGGACGTGGCGCTGTACGAGAGGAGGCTGGCGGAGGCCGCGCCGACGATTCCGAAGTGCGGAATGAGGAGCACGTTGGCGATCACGTTCAGGGCGACACCAGAGGCGTTGACGGTGGAGGTGAGGCCGGTCATGCCCAGGCCGGACAGGTACCCGGACAGCACTTTCGCGACGCTCAGCGCCACCACCCCGGGCAGGAGCACATAGAGAGCCGACAGCGAGGGCACGAACGCTGGCAGGAGCACGACGACAAGAATGGCGGCGGCGGGCACGAGCGCGAGGCCTGCGGCGGCGGTGAGTTCGAGGGTCACTCTGGTCATCGCGGCGACTTCCCGGTCCGACGTGGCCCGAGACGACCCGGCCACGCGCGGGAAGTACAGGGCGGCGACGGCATTGGAGACGAAGAACACCATCTCTGCCAGGCTGACCGCAAGGCTGTAGTAGCCGAGCTGCACCGACGGGCTTGCGAGGAGCCAGGCGAGCAGGTAGACGTCGGCACGGTAACTGAAGAACTGCGCCAGGCTGCCCGGATAGAGGGGGAGGCCGAACCGGAACAGATCGCAACAGGTGACTCCGGTCGGCTGAGGGACACGGCGAGTCACGCGGATAGCCGCGAGGAGGAAGCCGCCAGCCTGGATAGCCGACGCCAGCAGAAATGCCGCGACCGCGCCCGAGACGCTGATTCCCAGAACCCCGACGAGGAGCACCACCAGTATCAGGGAGCACAGCGAGTAGGAGATCTGGACCAGGGCATACGACCGCACTGCCTGGCGTCCGATCACGATGTCAGTGGTCATTGTCGCGTTGAGGGTCAGCGGGATAGCCAGGAGGCCGAGGCCGATCAGCGCTGGTGGCGGGCCGCGGACCACGGTCTGGCTCAACGTCGGCAGTGCGACCAGCGTGGCGCCGAACGCGATCAGCGAAAGCCCAACGGTGGTCGTCAGGGACGCGGCTATCGCGCCTCGAACCTGGCCGCGAGCAGCGTAGAAGGAGAACGCCTGGGGCAACCCAAGCTGGATGAGGACCATGATCGTGGTAGGCAGGAGCACGATCAGGTAGTACTCGCCCTTTCCGCTCGGGCCGAGCAGCCGGGCGAGAAGGAACCCGGTCACGGTCCCGATTGCCGCGGAGAAGACCTGGGTTCCGAAGACGTATGCAACTCGCGCGGAGAAGCCATCCGCGCCGCTCGTCTCCGGCCCGTCTGCGCCGTGCGGTCGCGGGGCCGTCTGCTCGCGCATCACCGGGCCGACAGCAAGAGGAGCGCGCTCTCCGGCCTTGACGGTCCCTCCGCGCCCGGGTTCAGAGGGCGGCTCGCGGCGCCCTGGACGCCGGGGCCCGACCGAAGCGGCGTTGGTGAAGCGCCCTGGCGAGGCCTTGGACATCTCCGGTTGCGCTCCCTGTGCGTGCGTGCCCGGTCGGTCTGCCACGAGGAGACACTCTGATGGGCGAGCTCCTCGGACCGCTGGTCACGGTTATCACGCCAACGTTCAACCATCGCGAGTACATCGGGAAGTGCCTCTTGTCCGTCCTTGCGCAGACAGAGCCGCGATGGGAACAACTCGTGATCGATGACGGCTCGACGGATGGCACCGACGCTGTCGTCAAGACCTTCGGGGATCCCCGGATCAGCCTCGTCCGACGGAACCACCGGGGGATCATGCACCTCGCGGACTCGTACAACGACGCGCTGGCGATGGCACGCGGGGAGTTCGTGGCCGTGCTCGAAGGAGACGACTTCTGGCCGCCATGGAAGCTCACGCGCCAACTGCGTTCGTTCCACGATCCTGCAGTGGTCCTCAGCTGGGGTCGCGCTGCGGAGACGGACACGGACGGCCGGGTGATGCGGTTGATACCGCGCCGGCGTGCGGTGGCTCGGATGGCGCGAGCGTCCCGCGGTGCGACCATGCGAGCCCTCCTCGAGGGGAACGTGATCCCGTCATGCACGGTGGTGTGTCGACGCTCTGCCCTTGAGCGCATCGGCGGGTTCCGTCAGCCGGACGGCATCCCGACCGTCGACCTACCGACGTGGCTGGAACTGGGACGGATCGGCGCCATGGCGCCGAGCGAGACGGTCCTTGGCTACTACCGCCGCCACCCCGCTCAGGTCACCGAGCAGATGAAGACGGAGATGCTGCGGACAGTCGCGTGGGGGACCCGGTTCGTAGAGGCCCTCCCGGCCGACGAGCGCATCTCGCTCGCCATGTCAGTCGCCTCGGCTCGTCGAATTGAGCGACGCAACTGCGCGGCCACCGATCTGCTTGCCGGTCGCAGAGTTGCGTGCAGCGGGGCCCGGTCCGAAGCCGTGGCTCTGCTCTGGCGGGCCGCCTGCCACGGGAACGCGCGCACACGGCTGTGCGCCATCGCCGCCCTTGCCTGTACCTGCTCGCCGCTGGGAATGGAGCGGTGCGAGATCTGGCTGGAGGCGGGTCGTTCCCTCGTCCATGCCCGTCGTGGGCAGAGCAAACGGCGGCGTGCGGGAGGCGCAGCGGGCGCCGGTACGACGCAAGCCGGTTCGTCGGGGAGGGCAGCCATATGAGCGCGATCGTCCCGGTTCTGCGGGCTGACGCGCGACCATGTCTGACGCGCGCCTTTGCAGCTCTGGCTGGCACCGCCGCCGTCGTCGCCGTCGCCACGTTCACCGACCAACTCGTCCTCGCTGCCATGCTTGCGACGGTGGGCGTGCTCGCCGCCGTTAGTGTCCGCTGGCCGTTGTTCCCGCTGTTCCTGTTTGCCGCCGTCATCCCGCTCGACGAGATCGCTCGCATCGGTCCGCTCGGTTCCCCCGGCCGGATCGTGGCCATTGCCTTCGTGCTTGTGTACGCCGTCCCGCGCCTCCAGTCGATCCGTCTCGATCCCATGCCGCTCGCAACGTGGGGGTATCTTGGCTGGGCGGCGCTGAGCGCCGGGTGGGCGCTTGATCCCGGACGCACTGTCGCTGAGTTCGGCACGCTTCTCCAGATGGTCGCCCTGGCCGTCCTGGTCGCCGACGCGGTCATCGAGCACCCCGCAATCGTTCGGCCGCTGCTGTGGGTGTACAGCGCGGCCGCGGCAGCTACGGCCCTGTTCGGGGTGATTGCGAGCCTTGCGAGCGGCGGCAGCGTGATGGGACGCGCCAGCGCATTCTCGGGGCAGGATCCTGCGCAGTTCGCCGCGATCCTGCTGCCCGCGTTCGCGGTGGCTCTCTACGAGATACTGCGGGGCCCGATGCGGCTTCCCGGGACAGCTCTTGCCGTCGCCAGTGCGGCAGGCATCGTACTCTCGGGGGCACGCGGCGCGTGGGTGGCTGCCGTGGTCGTTGCCGCGGGTCTCATTCTCGCGACATTCCGCTTGCGGAAGGCGTCCACCGTCGCAGTGACGCTCGCCGGCATAGGCGCGGCCGCACTTGCGCTGCTCTCGGTTCCCGGCCTGCCAGCGTTCGTCGCAAGTCGGATCGATCTCGCGTTGGTGACGGGGGGCGCGGGCCGCACGAGCATCTGGACGGTGGGGGCGTCCATCTTCGGTGCCTCGCCACTCATTGGCGTCGGCTTCGACAACTTCCCCATCGCGTTCACATCAGAACGCATCCGGCTGGCCGGTGTGCCGGACCTGACCCTGGTGGGCTCGGGTCCGCACGACATCATCGTGGGCACCGCGGCGGAACTCGGTCTCGTGGGTCTCGTTCTGCTGGCGCTGCTCATCGCGCCACTCTTCGCAAGGGCACCCGGGCGTCGGGAGCTGGTCGTCGTTCAGGCTGCGCTGGTGTCGCTGCTGGTCGATGCGCTCTTCCTCGACATCTTCAGCAACCGCAAGCAGGTCTGGTTGCTCGTCGGGATTGCGGCGGGTCTGTTGTGGAGCCATCGCCACGCGATCGCACCAGCGCCGAGGCGTTGGCCGGTCCCCGAGCAGCGCTTGCGCCCGGCGTGGCCCCAGCGGCCTGCGCTCTCCAACGGGGGAGCTTCGGGGGCGAGACGGGTGCCATGACAGACGTCCTGTGGGTCACGTCCGTGTACCCGTGGATAGGAAACAGCGTGGCCGGCGTTTTCTTCGGGACCCAGGCGCGCGCGCTCGCCCGTCTTGGACTCGCCGTGACGGTGGCGGCCCCCCTGCCGCTGACGCCATGGCCGGCGCCCCGGTTGAGAGACCGCTGGCGCGAGTACGCGTCCTCGCCTCGCAGGGGCGAGGACCATGGCGTCAGGGTCCTCCGGCCGCGCTTCGTCAACGTGCCCGGGCAGCCGGATTGGGCACGGCCCGATCGCAGCATCGCGGGGTCCATATGGCGTGCGCGCGGGGAGTGGGCAGGTGCCCGTGTGATCCATGGGCACTATGCAGTCAGCGGGCTTGCAGCCTGGCGCCTCGGTCGGCGAGCGCGCCTGCCACACGTGCTGACCTTCCACGGCGATGACCTGAACGTATGGCCGGAAGAACACCCTCGCCGGGTTGACGATCTGCGCGCGGCGGCCCGCGACGCCGGCGCCGTGGTGACCGTGAGTCAGGCCCTGGGCGAGTTGCTGGTGGATCTTACGGGCGTCGCTGCGGTGCACATCCCGCTCGGGATCGACCACGCTGCGATCGCTGCCACTGCGCTTCCGCGTGCCGAGGCGCGTCGGCGGCTCGGCCTGCCGCAGGATCGCATCGTGGTCCTGATGGTGGGCTACCTGCTCGAGTACAAGGGTGCTCGTCTGCTCGCCGACGCGGTCATGGCGCTCGGCGAGCCGTATCTGGCCCTCTTCGTGGGCGATGGGCCGCTGCTGGGGTACGGCGCAGACCGGCCAGGAGCGACGGGGCTGCTCGACTACCGTGGCCAGCAACCCCATGATCGTGTCGGGCTTTTCCTCTCGGCGGCCGATGCGCTCGTGCTGCCCTCCACCCGCGAGGGACTACCGACCGTGCTCGTCGAGGCAGGCTCGCTCGCGGTGCCTGTGATCGCCAGCGGGGTGGGGGGTATACCCGCCCTGCTGGCGGATGGCCGCGGAACCCTCCTGCCGGCGCTCTCGACCGAAGCGCTCATCGCGGAGCTCGAGCGCCTCGCGGCCGAACCCGACACAGCCGCCGAGCAGGGGCGACGCCTGATGGAGCACGTTCGAGTGCACTACGACGTCGACCGGAACGCCAGCCGCCTTCTGGAGTGCTATCGAACGGTGGTGCCGGACTTGGGGGCGTCGAGGTGATCAGCGGGCTCGCGTTCGACCGCGGGATGGGGCAGAGGGTGGAGCAGAGGTCGCGCTGGTCGCGCGGCACGAGATGGCACCCGCCACTGGTATGCCACGCCTTCGCACACACGGCGAAGATCGTCGACGGCATTGGCCCCGCGCGCTGCGTGCCAGTGACGAGGGTGTACGAGGAGGTACACGACGGGCTCTCCGCGAGCCAGCGCGGGGAGCGGGTCGCTTGGCGCCCAGTACCGGGGTGGCGCCATGTCGGAGTGGCGACTGGTGACGTGCTGCATGAAGGCGCGGTCGTAGACCTCGAGATCGATCCCCACGTCCCGGCGGAACACAGGGTCAGCCAGGATCTCGCAGTTGGTGACACCGAGCAGGCGGTTGGCGAAGTCGCCGTGCGCGGCCACGATGCGCATCGGGAGGCCGGTCCGTGCGCGCAGGTCGCGGATGTGGTTCCGGAACAACTCGCGGGCCTCAGGCAGGTGCATCCGCGCCTGGGCGGGCGTACGCAGGCGATGGCGCTTGGCGACCGCGGCGAGTTCCTCGAAGTGATAGCCGACCTCCCCGCCCTGCGCCACGATCGCACGCATCAGATCGATATCGGCGGTCGCGAGGCGGAAGTAGTACGAGGACGAGGAGATGCCGATCGCCTGTTCGATCTCGAACATCCGACGGGCCGTCCCCGGGTCAGTGTCAACGTCGTGCCGAAGCACGAGGTACCTCCGCTGCGCGTCAACGGAGCCGGATGTGATGGACTGCCAGAAGTGCTCGATGGACACAACGGCGTATCGCTGAGCTGCTGCGGCGCCAAGCAGCTGCGCATACAACGGGAGCCGCGATGGCATCAGGAAATCGCTGCGGATGCGTCGCCAGGCACTCGCTACGCTGCCGGCCACCGATTGCACCCCCGACGTTGGTCGCCCGCGCACGGGCGCCCAGCAGCCACGATACACCCGACTTCTCCCGCGAACGATCCTCCCATGGTGGGTATGCGCAAGGGGGGAAGATCGGTGCGCCGCGCACTGGGTAAGGCATGAGCACGATCCCGAAGATCGGGCCGGGCAACTTCGGGGCGCCGGGCGGGGTCAGGGTCGCCATGGTCGTGTACGGCGACATCACGCACGACAGCCGTGTTCAGAAGGAGGCCAGTGCGCTGGCAGAAGCCGGCCATGTCGTCACGCTCTTCTGCCTCGCCGGGCGACCCGAGGCGATGCCGGGGCTGGACCGCCGCGTCTCCGTCGTCGCGCGTCGGCCTTCTGTGACCAGGATCCTGCCAAGGTCGCCTAGTCCGTTCTTTGCGGCCACGCCCGGTCACTTGGTGAGCCGTGCCGTGCAACGGGCCTCGTGGGTGTGGCAGTACATTCGCAACCTTCGGGCATGGGGCGCGTCGATCGCTGAGGAGGTCGGTCGTCCCGACGTCCTGCACCTCCACGACTTTGCCGCGCTGGTGGCCATGGACCGGCACCTGGCGCCTCGGCCCCTGCTTGTGTACGACGTGCACGATCTCTTCCTCGACACGGGAAGCGGCGCGAGGTTGCCCTGGCCCGCGCGCTGGGCGGTGCGTCAGTACGAGGGCCACCTTGTGCGTCGTGCGGCGGCCGTCGTCACGGTGAACGCGGGACTGGCTCAGGAGTTGCGGCGGCACTACCGTCCCCGTGCGGTCGTCGTGGTGCACAACTGCCCACCTCGATGGACTCCACCGCCTGTGCGGCCGACCCGTCTTCGTGATGCCGCCGGGATTCCAGACGGTGCGCCCATCGTCCTGTTTCATGGGGCCCTTGGCCCGGACCGGGGCCTGGATACCCTGTGCGACGCGATGTTGGAACCATCGCTGCGCGACGCCCACGTCGTCCTCATGGGCTATGGCGTGTTGCGCGAGCACTTCGTCAACCTGGCCGGCGATGCCCGCTTCGGGGGGCGACTCCATGTGCTCGATCCGACCGTGCCCACGGATCTCCTGTGGTGGGTCGCATCCGCGGATGTTGGCGTCCTGGCTCGCCCTGCCACGAACTTGGATCTTGTTCTGTCGACACCGAACAAGCTGTTTGAGTGCCTTGCCGCCGGTACTCCGGCGGTAGTCAGCGATTTCCCGGCCGTGCGGCGAATCGTGATCGAGGATGAATTGGGACCGCTCGGCGTCACCTGTCGTCCGGACGATGCAGCCGATCTCGCGCGGGCAGTCCAATCGATCATCCGGTTGCCGCACCCGCAGATGGAGGATCTCCGGCGACGCTGCGCGACCGCCGCGCGGCTGCGCTGGAACTGGGAGAACGAAGTGATTCCCCTGCTCCGTTTGTACGCCGCCCTGGCCGCGCGCCATCGTGCGGCCGGTGGTTCCGTCGGACCGAGTGGCGCGTCGCGAAGCCCGGGAGACGAGTCAAGCCGCACTGGCTCCACCGGGGTGACGCGGACGGCCGCCGACGCGGCCCGGGACTGACATGTGCGGTATTGCCGGCGCTATCAGCCGGGACGGCACTCCCATCGCAGCCGCGCGCGTCCACGCGATGCTGGACGCTATGGCTCATCGCGGTCCCGACGGTCGTGGAGTGCACGTCGAGGATGAGCTCGCTCTCGGCCACGTCCGGCTGAGCATCCTCGATCCGACCCCGGCGGGCGCGCAGCCCATGAACAGGGACGGCATGCTCCTAGTGCACAATGGCGAGGTCTACAACTACGTTGAACTCGCCGCTCAGCTGCGCGCCATGGGAGAACGCTTCCGGACGAGCACGGACACCGAGGTGATCCTCGCGGCGTACCGTGTCTGGGGTCTGGACGCGGTTGCGCGGTTCAACGGGATGTATGCGTTTGCGCTGTGGGACCCGTACCTCCGCCGGCTCGTCCTCGCCCGCGACAGGTTCGGCATCAAGCCGCTCTACGTCCGTAGGACCGCCCACGCAGTCGTCTTTGCGAGCGAGGTGGCGGCCTTCTTCGTGGGGCGCCCCGTGCACGACGGCGACGACTGGACGCCGGGGCCAAACCCCGCTGCGGTCCGCGACTTCCTCGTCCGCCACCGCACGGATCATTCCCGAGAGACGTTCGTGAGGGGGGTGACCTCGATTCCGCCGGCCCATCTCCTTGTCATCGAGGGTGGATCGGAACGTCTGGTGCACTACTGGGGCCCTCCCGAGCTTGCCGACGACGATCGACCCGCGACATCCTGGGCAGATCGTCGGCGCGACGATGCACTGGTCGAGGAGTTTCGCCAGCGCTTCGACGACGCCGTTCGCATCAGGCTCCGCGCCGACGTCCCGATCGGAACCTGTCTATCCGGTGGCATCGACTCGTCGTCCATCGTCACAACCGTCGCCCAACTGGTCGAGGGCACGTCGTCTGCGCGCGGAACGAACCAGCAGATTCCCGGGCTGGGGTTCCACGCGCGGTTTCCCGACAACGGGATCGACGAATCCGGGTACGCGGAGATGGTCGCGCGGCGCGCAGGCATCAGGCTCATCTGCCGCACCCCGGTGCCGCGCACGCTCACCAGCGCCGTGCTCCCGGTCCTCCGCGCACAGGCCGAGCCGTACGGCTCGGGCTCCATCGACGCGCAGTACGCGGTCATGGACGCGGCACATGCCGAAGGGCTCAAGGTGCTGCTGGATGGCCAGGGCGCGGACGAGCTGCTCGGAGGCTATCTCTCGTACCTGGGGGTGCGCAGCGCCGGCCTTCTCGCCGGGGGGGCGTGGCGCGCGGCCCTGCGCGAGCTGCGCGCCCAGGTGGCGGCGGGCACTGCGACCTCGGCGGGCGCGCTTGCGTGGATGCTTCGAGCGATGGCGACCCAGCGCGAGATCGAGTGGATCCGCGACGCATCAGGAGGTCGTTACGGCATGCGGTGTGGTCCGGAGCTGGCACGCGAGCCGCCACTATCGGACCCTGCCGGCGGAGGTGGCCAGCGGGGCACGAAGCTGGCAATCCAGCTGTGGCTCTCGATGTCCACCAATGGGCTGCCGGCCCTCCTCCGCTACGAAGACCGGAACAGCATGGCCTTCGGCATCGAGGCACGCGTGCCGTTCCTGGATTTCAGGTTGGTGGAGCTTGCGACACGCCTGCCCGACCGGCTCCGGGTGGACCACGGAGTAACGAAGGTCATCCTGAGACGGGCGATGCGGCGGCGCGTACCGGATGCCGTCCTTGCTCGGCGTGACAAGATGGGGTTCCTCGCCCCGGAGGACGCCTGGCTCAGGTCCTCCCACGCGGCGGTGGCCGCCGTACTGAGAGGAGGCCAGGTCGCCGAGCGTGGCTGGGTCGAACGCCGTGAACTCGAGCGCGTCCTGGCGTCGGGGCTGACGTCTGGGCGCGGAGCGGCGCAATTGTGGCGACTCTTCGTCGTCGAGGCATGGCTGCGACTGTTTTGGCCTCAGGGGGTCGCCGTGAGCCAACTCGTCGCCGCATCTGCCTCCGCTGCCGAGCTTGCGGAACTGGCGCAAACGAACTGCTGAACAGCGTTGGCGCGAGTGAGAGCCAGTGGCATCCTGGGAGGGACGCTACGTGGTCCGGGCCAAGCGCCCCTGTCGTCTTAGCGTTTCAGTCACGAAAGCAAGGAGCACAACGAGCGCAAGGCCGATACCCGCTCCGAGCGCTGCTCCCTGAACGACCCTATCCTCCCTGGTGCTCCCGGTCGCCACTGCCGGATCAACCACGGTCACTGCCATCGCGGGCGTAGCCACAGAGCTGCTTCCCGCACTGTACGTTGCGAGTTCATTGGCGATGGCGTTGGCGAGCGCCGCAGATTGAGACGGATCACGGTACGCCACGACAATGTCCACCAGGCCCGTGTTCGTGGTGGCGCGCGCCGAAACTGCCGACGCGAGGCTCTCGACTGAGACAGCCACACCCGCGGAGCTGATCGCGCGCGCGAGGATCGGACGAGTGGTCGCGAGTTCTGCATACGTCGGCGCCAGCGCCTGACCCACGAGCACGTCATTGAGGCTGACGTTCGATGCGCCGGGCGGCGGGCCCACCAGGAGGCTTGCTCGACTCGAATAGAGCGTCGGCGCCTGAGAGGCAAGCAGGTACGCGATCACCCCGCCCAAGATGGCACAGCCAAATGCCGCAGGAAGCCAGCCCCGACCCACCGAGGCGATACGCGACAATGTCACGACTTGCTCCCCCGAACCGCCTAGGGCCGGCACTGTACGCGTCTCTTGCCAGTAGACAAGCGTCCGGGCGGCTCGTTTGCGGCGAGCCGATGGGCCCGATGTCTCAGCGAGCCGCCCGAATCAACTGTGGTAAGCGATGGTCAGTGTCTCAGTTGATGGTGTTGTTCGACACGACTAGTCCAGTGCTGAGGCCCTCAAAGTCCTCGAAGAACTCCGGCCAGCCTGTCGCCGTGTTGCCCGTGACAGACGAATTGACGGTGTCGAACGTTGTGACGGCCAACAGGTTGTACGTCACGGGCGCGGGCGAATCGAGCTGGTTGCCCTGGACGACGACCGCCGTCGCGCGATTGCCGATGCCGTCTGTGGTGACGAAGACGCCACGGGAGGCGCGCATGATCGTGTTGTCCAGGAACGAGATGTGCTGACCCCCGTGCGTGTCGAGGGCATGCCATGTCGGAACGTCCTCGACCGTGTTGCCGCTCACGGTGATGTATGCCGAGGCCGGTGCCTCTGTGTCCGTGAGCCCGATGCCGTAGCTGTTGTTGGCGTCCAGGATTCCGCCAGAACCGCCGGTCGCCCAGCCCTCACCGATTCGTTCCACCAGATTGCCCGAGATCGTGCCACCCTGCCCCGAGAGCACCATGATGCCGGCGTAGAAGGTGTCGTGGACCGTATTGTTCTCGATCAGGACGTTGCTGACGTGCACGAGCCACATGCCACCCTGCCCGAAACGGCCGACGTCGCTGTTGCGAACCACCAGGTTCTGGATCGGCGAGGCGGCCGTACCCTGCGCGTAGATGCCGTTCTCCGAGGGATTGAAGTTCAGTGACTGGCCACCGAGGATGTGCAGTCCGTCGAGGGTGACGTTGCTGGAGGTCACGAGCAGCGCGCGCGATCCGGTGCCCACCGTGATCGCTGCCCCCTCGAGCGTGAGCGGCTTGCTGATCGTGGCTCCGGTCGTATACGAGCAGCCTGTGAGATTCAGCACTGACCCCGACGGCGCGGCGTCGACGGCCGACTGCAGTGAGGCTGGGCACGTCAGTGCCGTGGGTGCAGGTGTCGACGTCGGTGCCGGGGTGGACGTCGCCGTCGGTGTCGACGTCGGCGTGACGGTGGGTGCTGCTGTGGATCCTGGGGTCGGTGTTGGCGTCGCGGTCGCCGCGACCACCGTCACGGTGACCGATGCCACGACCTTCGATGTCGGCGATACGGACGCTCGCACCTTACCTCCCGGCCGAGCGCCGACGTACTCTGCCGCGATGGTGTGTGTGCCCTGAGTGGCCGTTGACGGGATCCTGAGCGTCGTGCTGAAAGCTCCTCTGCTCGTTGTCTGGGCAACCGTGCTGGTGAGCTTCCTATCCCACAGCAGCACAACCCCGCGGCGCGGAGTAAACCCGCGTCCCGAGACGGCCAGCCATCCCCCTGCGACGGGCGAGCCGCTGACCGAAAGCGTCGGTGCGGCAGCAAACGTCTGCAGTGGGGGAGTGAGCAGGGCTCCCACGAGGATCAGGAGCGCCACGGCCGCGAGGCGCGGCCGGGCGAGCGAGTGAGACGAGCGAGGAACGCGACTGATATCGTCGCCGCGGCGTTGGGAGAATGCGCGGGGAATGCGAATCCAAGACATAGCGTGGTTCCTTTCGGCAACCCGGCTGGCTTCGAGAGTCCCGTGGTTTTGCGGCCCCGTCTCACGGCGGGTGTGCTCTATCGAGGAGCCGCGTCTGTGGGCGCGAACCCCAGCCCCTGATGGGCCGAATGCTCGCGGAGGCTATCGCCCCGAACTTGACTCGCCTAGCCTGCCATTCGTACCGGCACCCGGTCGTACCGGCGATCAGTCGTACCGGCGACCGGCAGAATGGCCTATGGCGGTTGCGGGGCGCATGGTATGGGCTGGCACTGGATCACGCTGAAAAACGGGCCTTCCACCCGGCCGTCGCTGCAGCAGAGGTGCCCGGAAGACGAAGGCGCATGCTCGGCGTATTGCCTGTGCCCGGTCCCGGGCCTAGGATGTGTTTCCTGGGGCCCGACGGATCGTGACCTGGCCCAGTTCTGATAGGTACGCCGCCGGCCACCAGCGTCGCTGAGTAGGTCATGCTGCGAACCGGCGACCTTGTCGAGGTTCTCTCCGGATCCGAGATCCGCGCGACGCTCGATGCCGATGGGTGCCTCGAGGGGCTTCCGTTCATGCCGGAGATGACCGCCGAGTGTGGTCGCCTCCACCGCGTCGCGACGCGAGCCGAACGAGTATGCGTCTTCCCGCCTCAGGTTCCCTTTCGCCGGCTCGAGCACGCGGTCGTGCTCGACGGCCTGCGCTGTGACGGCTCGGCACACGGTGGGTGCGGACTCGGCTGCATGCTCCTGTGGAGGGAGGCGTGGCTCCGAAAGGCACCGCCGACGGCCGCACGCCTGGACGGGTCGGCCGGTCCCCCGGGGCTGCCCGCAGTTGATCCAGACGCGACGTTCACATGCGCGCCGGTCCGGCGCACGGGTACCGACCGCTATGTGTGTCAGGCAACCGAGCTTCCGGTCGCCACGTACGAGGGGCAGTCGATCTGGGCGCCCTGGCAATACGTGCAACTCATGCGGTCGGGGGTCATGACGCCGCGCGTTCTGGCCAGCCTTATCACACGGATGGCACGGCGGCGGCTGAGCCGCGTGCTCGAGCGCCCTAACGCCAGATCGTCGACCGCTGCCGGAGACGTGGTGCCCCTGGCGCCGGGGGAACGCGTGAGGATCAGGAGCCGCCGCGAGATCCGTGCCATGCTCGACCGTCATGGCAGGCACCGGGGACTGCCGTTCGGGGGCGACATGGTCGACGAGTGCGGGCGCACGTACACGGTTGCCCGTCGTCTGGAGACAATCGTCAAGGAGGACACAGGGGAGCTCCGCTCTCTACGCGACACGGTGATCCTAGATGGCGCAGCGTGCGACGGGTATCTGGGCTGCGCACGCAGAATGCCGTTCCTGTGGCGCGAGCAGTGGCTTGAACGTGTTCCCGACACCGCGTCGTTGGCAGATGCCAGGCCTTCCTCCCCTCGCTCCGGATCCGGCATCCTGGCTGACGGTGCCCTGCCCGTGGCGAGTGCGCTGCGCGTGAAGCGGGGCATCGATGTGGTCGGCGCGATCGCAGGTCTGACCCTGCTGGGGCCGCTGATGGCGTGGACCGCGCTGGCGCTGCTGCTGACGCAAGGTCGCCCGATCCTCTTCCGGCACGTGCGCCCAGGCCTTCACGAGCAGCCCTTCACGCTGCTGAAGTTCCGCACGATGCGGTCGCCCAGGGCCGACGAGGTCTGGTACCTGACGGACGAGCAGCGCCTCACGCGTCTCGGGCGCGTCCTGAGGTCGACGAGCATCGACGAACTGCCGGAGCTCTGGAATGTCCTTCGAGGGGAGATGAGTCTGGTTGGGCCCAGGCCCCTCCTGATGGAATACCTGAGCACGTACACGTTTGCCGAGCGCCGTCGTCACAACATGCGGCCGGGGATCACCAGTTGGGCTGCCGTCAACGGACGGCATACGCTCAAGTACCGGGAGCGCCTCGCTCTGGACATCTGGTACGTGGATCACTGGAGTCTGTGGCTGGACCTGCAGATCGTCGTTCGGACTGCCTGGCAGGTGCTCCTCCGTCGAGACGTGGCGGCAACCCAGGACTCGCTGCATCTCGGTTTCCCTCTGCCCGAGTTGGCTGGCGGCACCCATGCCGATGGGATCCAACAGACTGCCGACCTATCACTTGAAGATGGCCTGTGCGAACTGGGGCACCGCGGGGCCGTGCGATGAGCGGACGCGGGCATTGGGAGCACGGGTCGGAGTTCCACTGGCAACCCATTGATCTGGGCATGCCGGAAGCAGTGCCCTGGGAGGATGGGTTGCTCCTGTCGTGTGGTCGCGACGCCCTCCTCCTTCTCCTTGCCCACGGTTACCGGGAGCGCGGGTGGCGTCGGCTGTGGCTGCCCGACTACTTCAGCCAAGGTGTGGTTGCCGCTCTGACGCGGTCCGAGGTCGAGTTGTTGGCGTTTCCCGACAACCCTCTCCTGCCAATGCCGGCCCCGCCGGCCGCGACACCGGGCGACGCTGTTCTCGTCATGAACTACTTTGGCATTCGGGCCCCCGGCTCCCTGGAGCTGCGTGAGGGGGTCGACGTGATCGAGGATCATTCGCACGACCCGACATCCGAATGGGCGCGCTCGAGTTCGGCCGATTTCTGCATGGCGTCCTTCCGGAAGGCACTGCCGTTGCCGGACGGTGGTGCGCTGTGGTCGCCACGTCGCCATTCGTTGCCCTTGGCGCCGCCTGAGACAGCGCAACGTCGTCTCGCCTCGGCCGATCGAGTCGCCGCGATGCTCCTGAAGGCGATGTATCTCGACGGCCAGCCGATCGACCCGGCGAGCTACCGGCTGCTCGAACAGGAGTCGGAACAGGAATTCGGCGTAGGGGTGCCGTCGTCGATGACCCAGTTCGCGCGGACCGTGCTCTCGGCGTTCCCGTTCGAAGGCTGGAGGCGCGCCCGTATGGACAACTGGGAGGCGTTGCGCGCACGTCTGGCGGACGTCGAGTGGATCAGCCTCCTGGCCCCGACGGCTCCGAACCAGGCGCCCTTCTCGGCGCTCCTCGTGTTCGACAGCGCGGAACGACGCGACCGCGTGCGGCGCGAACTCATCGGCGTCCGCGTGTACCCTGCGGTTCTCTGGTCGCTCGAGGAACCGGTGCTGACCGCCGGCCGCGACGTGCTCGAACTGAGCCGACGCGTGCTCTCGATCCCTTGCGATGGCCGGTACGGTCGCGAGGACATGGAACGCGTCGGCTCCCTCATCGAGGCTGCAGGGTCCGCCTGACCACCCGGCCGCTGCCCGGGAATCGACGGTCACCAGGGGCGCGCGACCGACCAGCTCCGCCCCGTGGTCGTCGACCCGGTGAGGCCGACGTCGGCGCCGGGGTCAGATTGCTGCCGAGCGGTAACGAGGGAAGAACGTGTCGGGCGTGTCTCCTCCCGTTGCCCGCACGTGCTGGGCCACGAGCTCGGCGTACCGCGGCCGGTCCAGGACCCACCGACCCGTGGAGAACACGTGTCGGCGTCCCGAGAACTCGCGCTTGAAGAAGAAGAGGCTGTCCTCCCGTGCTCCGCGTCCGCCGCCCAGGTGCAGGACGCGCTCCCCTCGCGCGCGAGCCCACCGCCGGGCGTCGTCGAGGAGCAGCTTGGCCGGGGACAGGTGACGGAACGCGTCGTTCGACGCGAGCAGGTGCGCCTGAACAATCCCGGTCCACTCCAAGAACAGGCCGGCTGCCGCAACGTCCGCGCCGCACCTCACGACCAGAAGGTGCACATGGCCCGGAAGCGCAGCACGCAGCTGCCAGAAATCCTGCTCCGCCATGAGGTAGTAGTCGGCTGCCGCGTTCCTCTCCATGGTCGCGCCATAGAGCCGCGCGAATGTTTCGATCTCCGCCCACTCCCTATCCTCGGTGGTCGTCAGGCCCGCGCGGCGGGCTGCGGCGATGTGCTGGCGAAGCGGCCGCGCGTAGGCACTCGACGCGGCATCGTCGTCGATGGTGCAATCGACCGAGACCGTCGGCCCCTCCGCCACCACGCCCAGGCTGTGGTCGTCGAGCGCTGAATCAACGGAGAACGTCGCGGCGAGCTCTGCGTTTCCGAGCAGGGGATTGAATCGCGTGAAGACGGCAACCGCGCGCTCCGAGCGCCACACGTCAACCGCGGCGGACCAGGCCTGTTCGAGGAAGGGGTCGGAGGCGTGGCAGTCCCAGGCCACCGGTCCGGGATAGCCGTACACAGAGGTGACCTCCGTGTCGTCGGCACCTGCAAACTCCGGCAGGTCGCCGATCTTTCGAAGCAGGTACGGCCACGCAAGGCCGCACGAACCGTCCTGAACCAGCAGCAGACGCGGGCTGCCTTCCCCACGCCCCTGCGCGAAGCGGTGGTATCCCGCCGAGTGGTAGACGTCACGTTCGGCGCCGCTCAGGGCCTCGTCCCATGCCGGTGCGTCCGAGCCGAGCACGTCCACGCGCATCAGGATGCCCTCGTGGCCTGTTCCATCGGCCGCTCCACTTCCTCCGTCAGCGCCTGCGCGACCACCTGCACGTCGTCGTCGCTCAGTCGGCTCGAGAACGGCAGGGCGATGGTCGACGCCGCCACCCGCTCGGTCACTGGAAAGTCACCCGGAGCGAATCCGAAGCGCTCCCGATAGAAGGGCTGGAGGTGGATGGGCGCGAAGTAGGGGCGCGACGAGATCCCCAGCGCCGTGAGCCGCCTGATGACGAGGTCCCGATCGATGGCCGGGTCCAGCCGGACCACGTAGACGAACCAGTCGACCTGCTCGTCCGGGCCGATGTGGGGCAGCGTCACCCAGTCGTGCCCCCCCAGCGCACGCTCGTAGGCCGCAACCACCCGGGCGCGCTCCCGCTGCAGCTCCTGGCGGCGCTCGAGCTGGGCCACGCCGAGCGCGGCGGAGAGCTCATCGAGCCGGTAGTTGTACCCCAGTCGTACGTGGCGGAGCCACCCCCCGTCCTGATCACGACCCTGGTTGCGCAGGCTCCGCATCGTCTCTGCCAGCGCGTGGTCGTCGGTGACCACCATGCCGCCCTCGCCGGTGGTGATCTGCTTGTTGGGGTAGAAGGCAAAGACGGCCGCGTCGCCGAACTTGCCGAGCGGGCGGCCGCCGACGCCCGAGCCCAGGCCCTCGCACGCATCCTCGATGATCGCCCAGCCGCGACGGCGCGCGATCGAGGCGATCGCATCGATCCGGCACGGCCTGCCGAAGACGTGGACGGGCAGCACCGCCCGCGTCCGGTCCGACGCGGCCTGCTCCAGCAGCGCGGGGTCGATCCCGAGGCTGTCCTCCTCGATGTCCACGAAGCGCGGCACCGCCCGCTCGTAGAGGAGGCAGTTCGCGGAGGCCACGAAGCTGAACGGGGTGGTGATCACCTCGTCGCCCTCGCCGATGCCGAGTGCTCGCACGGCCAGGTGCAGCCCCGCCGTGCCGCTCGAGCACGCCACGCCCTCCGCGCGGCCCGCCAACGCCGCGATCCCTTCCTCGAAGCGGCGCGCGAAGTCCCCCAGGGCGAGGACATCGCTGGTGAGCACCTCGGTCACGAGCTCCAGCTCGCGACTGCCGATGTTGGGCCTGGCCAGCGGGATGTGTCGATCGGCGACGCGGGTCGTCGCGGACATCGGGCGTCCTCCGCGGATCACGACCATTCAGCCTACAGCGCCGCCTGGCTCCGGGATCGTGCTGGTTGGCCTGCCCGTACAGGACGGTGCGACCCCCCCCAAGGCGCGCGTGCGGCTCCGCCGCCAGGCGGACACGCGCGCCCCGTCGCATGCGCGGCAGGGTTCGGGAGCGGGGGCGTTCCGCGCGAGGGGGCGTCTGGAGCGAAAGGAGTGTTGCGCGCGACCGGGCGATCGGCCGAGGGAGGGCGACGCGTTGCCCCTGTCCGGTTACTCCGCCACGCCCCCCGGCGCCGGAGCATGCACCGAGACGTTGCCCAGGCCGCGCTTCGAGAGCTCGTCGCGCAGCTGGTCGGGGGTGCCGGCCAGGATCGGGAACGTGCCGTAGTGGATCGGCATGACGTCGGTCACGCCCAGCATCTCGACCGCCAGCGCCGCGCCGCGGGGATCCATGGTGTAGTGCCCGCCGATCGGCAGGAGGGCCAGGTCGGGGTGCCACAGCTCGCCGATCAGCCGCATGTCGCCGAAGACGTCGGTGTCGCCGGCGTGGTAGATGCGGTACCCGTTCTCCAGCTCCAGCACGAAGCCGGCGGGATCGCCCAGGTACATGGGCGCCTCGAGGCCGGCGTTCCAGTCGCCCGCGGAGTGGACCGCGCTGACCATGGTCGCCTTCAGGCCGCGCGCTTCGAACGTACCGCCCTTGTTCATTCCCATGACGGCGTCGGCCCCGCCGGGGAGGCGCCGGGAGAGCCAGAGGCTCATCTCGTGGATGCACGGCCAGACCGGCCGGGTGCGGCTCGCGATCGCGACGGCGTCGCCCATGTGGTCGCTGTGGCCGTGGGTGACCAGCATGAGGTCACAGCGGTCGACCGACTCGGCGGGCCGGGTCGACTTCGGGTTCCCGAACCAGGGGTCGAAGAGGACGCGCTTCCCGCCTGGCGTCTCCACCTCGACGCACGCGTGCCCGTGCCAGCGGATCGTCGTCTCGCGATCGAGCGCCATCGCGTCACCTCCAGCGTGTCGCCGGGCGCCACGTCCGTGCGGCCGGCGCGGGGTGTGCCGGCGTGCGGCGGACGCGCCGCCGAACCGTGGCCGCCATCGTAGCGGCTCATGGCGGATGGAGCCCGCGGGACACCGTGTGCGTGGCGGCGCCTGCGGCAGCCGTGCATGCCCCGGCGATGGAACCTGCCGGCAACCGCCCCATGCCCTCACCCGCAGCGCACCGGTACACTGCCGGTCGTGGCAGGAGTGGCGGCCGACGAGAGCCTCGATCCCACGGGCGGGACCATGCCGACGGCCCCGGCGGTGGGTTCCGGCGCAGCCTGGAGGATCGTGGCAGTCCCGGCCGGGACGGGCCTGTCCGCCGCGGAGATGGGCGCCTTCCGGGTCGGGACGAGCCCGGCCCCGAGGCGCCGCCTCGACGGGGGGTTGCTGGCATGATCGTCCGGGTGCGCCTCTTCGCGCGGCAGCGTGAGCTCGCCGGCGCTTCTCGCCTGGAGCTGGAGCTGCCAGACGGCACCTCGGTGGCCCAGGCCTGGACGGCGCTGGCGGCGACGTACCCGGCGCTCGGACCCGGGCGGCCCTACGTGCGCTTCGCGCGGAACGGCGCGTACGCGGACGAGACGGACGAACTGGCCGATGGCGACGAGCTGGCCTTCATCCCACCGGTGGCGGGTGGCGACGCGCCCACCTCGCGGGTCCGCTGGATCGCCATGACCGGCGATCCCATCGACGACGTGGCGCTGGGACGGCTGCGGGCGACGGTGGCCACCAGCCAGGACGGGGCGGTGGTCACGTTCGAGGGACGCACGCGGGAAAGCCCGGGTACGCCCGCCCCGGGAGAGGAGGCGGAGGCCGCGCGCCATGCCGGCGCCGGGGTGCTGGCGCTCGAGTACGAGGCGTACGAGGAGATGGCGCTGGAGGTCCTGGGCGCGATCGCGGACGAGATCGAGGCGCGCTTCGACGTGCACCGGATCGCGATCCTTCACCGGACGGGGCGCGTCCCGCTGGAGGAGACGAGCGTGGCGGTCGTGGTGGCCGCGCCGCACCGGGGCGCGGCGTTCGAGGCCTGCCGCTACGCGATCGACGAGCTGAAGGGACGGGCCCCGATCTGGAAGTCCGAGCAGTTCCTGGACGGCTCGGTCTGGATCGGGCAGCCTGCCCGCCTCGGCGCGGCCGCCGGACCCGCGGAGCCGGGGACGCCCCGGCGCGAAGCCGCAGAGCCGGGGATACCCCGGCGCGAAGCCGTGGACCCCGACCTGGACGGCGCCGGAGATCGCTGAAGCGCGGCGATCGGCCACCGATCGCCCCTGGCCGCCGCGGGGGGGACCGGCCGCCCGCGGGATCGCAGAAGCGCGGCGATCGGCCACCAGTGGCCACTGATCTGCGGTGGGCGTGCGGCCGCCCCAGGGATCCCGGCCCCAGCGCGGTTTCGACCCGACCTTGTGCGAGGGCCCATACTAGGCACCGCCTGCGCGACAGCAGAGGTGACCGGACCTGTCCAGACCAGATTTCCGCGGGATGGCCTCCCGCCGGTGTCCGAGGAGCGTGACCTCGCGTCCGTCTTCGCCCGCCTGGTCGCGAACGAGCCGCGCCCGGTGGGGCCCGGCCGCCATCACGGGACCCACGGCGCGGACGATCCGGAGCCCCTGCCCGCTGCCGCGACGATCGCGGCGGCGGCGGAGGCCGGGCGCCGGCGATTGACCGGGAGGCGCCTGCGACGTCGGATGGTGCGTCTCCTGCGCGCCCAGCTCGACGCGCAGCAGGTCTGGCTGGGGATCGCCGCGTACTTCGACCGAGACGGGCTCGGAGGGCTCGCCGGTCTCTTCCGGGAAGGATCCGGCGAGCATGGTCGCCGGGCTGCCGAGACGATGCGGTACCTCGCCGCCCGCGACGTGGCCTTCGACCTGCCGGCCGTCGGGGCGGCGCCGACCCACTATCGGTCGGCCGCGCTCGCCGTCGGCGTGGCCCTCGAGCGGGCGATGCAGACCGCGAGGCGCGCGGACGCGGCTGCGGGCTCCGCGCTGTCCCGACGGGACGTGCGCACGCTGCAGTTCCTGGAGCGATTCGGGGAGCCCGAGGCCGAGCAGGAGCGGCGACTCCGGAAGCTCATCGCCGTGCTGGCGAGCGGGCTCAACATCTACCAGGCCGAGGCGCTCCTGCGCGAGCCGGCGTAACGTCTCAGCGGCGGATCCGCTCCATGTTGGGCGGGTGCACCAGCACGTCGACCGCCTCCCGGTCGCCCAGCCCGGCGACCACGACGCGGTTCCGGCCGGTGGCCTTGGCCCGGTAGAGCGCGGCGTCGGCGGCATGGAGGAGCACGTCTCCGCTGGCTCCGTGGTCGGGGTACGCGGCCACGCCGAACGACATCGTGACCGGCGGCAGCAGCGCTCCCAGCGGCTCCAGTCGCTGGGTCTGCAGGCCCTGGCGCAGCGACTCCGCGCGGCGGCGCGTGTCCTCCAGCGTGGCCTTGGGCAGGATGGCGACGAACTCCTCGCCCCCGAACCGGCACGCGATGTCCTCGCCCCGGACCGCCCCCTGGAGGAAGCGGCCGACCTGCTGCAGGGCCACGTCGCCCGCGGCGTGCCCGTAGGTGTCGTTGAACTCCTTCAGGTGGTCGAGGTCGGCCATGATCAGGCCCAGGCTGTAGCCGTCGCGCCTGGCGCGCCGCAGCTCGCGGTCCAGCGACTCCTCCATGTAGCGCCGGTTGTAGAGCCCGGTGAGCGAATCGCGCGAGGACTGCTCCATCAGGATGCCGCGCACGCGGATGTTCGCCAGGGCGAGCGCCAGCTGCTCGCCCAGGTCGGTCGCCAGCGCCTCCCGGCGCGCCATGAGGTCGCGGAGGCGACGCTGCTTCACGCGGCGACGCACCTGCAGGTGCAGCACGCCGTAGATGTCGCCCTGGGCCGCCAGCGGCACGCAGATCAGGCCGGTCTCCACGGGTTCGTCCACGTGCCGGCAGCGGGGCTGGCCGTCGGATGCGTCGATGCGGTGGACCCGCCCCCGGCGCAGTCCCCAGCAGTCCGAGGGGGCAAAGACCCGCTGCGTGGGCGCCGGGTCGCCCCAGGAGGCGATGGCGACGGCCGCGCTTCGCGTGGTAGTCAGCTCGTAGAGCGCCCCGGCGTCGCCGTCGAAGAGCGACGGCACGATCCGCCCGACCACGGCGCACACTTCGTCGGGGGTCTGGCTGGCGTGGAGCATCGCGGCGGCTTCTGCGAGGAGGGACGTCTCGCGAATCTCGCGACGAAGGGCCTTCGCGCGACGGCGGAGCCGCGCGAGGTCCCGCCGCCCGTTGCGCAACGCCTGCCTCCCTCCACGAAGCCGATGCGGCATGGATCGTAGCATCACGCGCAGGCGTGCTCAGCGTCGTTCCGGGGTTCCGGTGCGCTGACGCACCGGAACGCGCGGTGGCCAGCGCCCGTGGTTCCGGGTCGCCGCGTGGTGGTGGTCGGCGCCCGTATCATGCCGGCGTGATCGCACGGTCCGACGGCGACCTCGCCTCCCTCGCGGACGACGTGCTGGCGGTGGCGGACGAGCTGGCCGGGAGGCTGGCGCAGACCGCACGGGCCCGCACCAGCCTCGCCTGCCAGCGGGCGATGCTCCGCGCCGTGGGCGTGACGGGCCTGGCGCCGAATGGACGGCCGCTCGCCATGGAGGTCGTCCAGCGGTTCGCCGGTGGTGCCGGCCGGAGGCTGCAGTCCGGGGTTGCGCTCCCGTTCGCGCTCGCCGCCCACGAGTACGACCTGGACCCGCAGGACCTGGCGCTCGAGGTGGCGGCGGGTCACGTCGATCTCGCCGCCGAGGCCGAGCTGCTCCGCGGCAGGTCGCGCTCGGAGCCCGCGCGCGTGCTGCTGGGCGCATGGCTGGCGGCCGCGGATGAGCGGTTCGAGGCCAACCGCGTGGCACGGGCGGAGCTCGGCAGCCTGCTCGGAAGCCCGCCCACGCCGGGCGTCGCCGTCGAGGTTCGTTCGTTCGATGCGCGCGAGGCGTCAGCGGAAGCAGCCGCACTGGTGGCGGCAGGCGCGGACCTGGTGCGCGTGCGGGTGCCGCGCGACGGCGAGCTGCGCGACGATCTCGGGGCGGTCGCCGCCGAGGACGACTGGCCGGTGGGGATCGAGGCGCCGCCGCCCGCGGGGAGCCAGCGGGGGCTCGCGCTCCTGCGGACCGCGCTCGACGAGGCAGGCGCCCGGAACGGACGCTACGCCCGACTCGCCACCCGGCGCGTGGGCCTCGCCGCACCCGAGCTGGCGGTGGTGGCCGGCTTCGAGCGCGTGGACGCGATCTTCACCGACCCGATGGACGCCATCGCCGAGTTCGGCGTGGATCCTGACCGTGCCCTGGTGGATCATGCCGCCACGCACGCGCTCCTCCGTCGGACCGGTGCCCGGCTCGTCCTCGGCCCCGGCCCGCGCGTCCCGGTCGATCGACGGCCGCCGTCCGACGGCGTCGACCCGGCCCGGCCGGACGCGGCGATCGAGTCGGGCTGGGCGCTGGCGCTGCAGGCCCTCAGCCGTGCCTTCGCGCTGCGGACGGGGATCGCCGAGGATCAGCTCGAGCTGGGTGCGCTGCCGGCGTTCGCGGTGGCCCGCGACCCGGGGATCCGGCCGCTGGTGGAGGTCGCCCTGCGCGCGCTCCTGTTCCCGGGGCAGCGACTGCTGGTGGACGACCACGTGGCGGCCGCCTGCGGGCCTGCGCTCTCGTCCCGGCTGACCTCCTGGTGCGCCGGCGGGGCACCGATCGCCACCGTGGTGGTGGGGGAGGGGGCCGACCGGCTGGCCCGGACGCGCGACCAGCTTCGGGCGGCGACGGCGGCGGCGGGTGCGCTCGCGACGGCACGTGAGGTGGGCCCGCTGCGGGGCGCCGCGTTCGAGCTCGCGCAGGCGATCCTGGGGGCCGCCCGGGATCTGCTCGTGCGGATCGACCGGTCGTCGCTGGCCGAGGCGATCGGCCGCTCCGAGTGGCTGGGCACGGGCGGGATCGAGCCGCTGGGTTCGGGCGATCCGGCGAGCGCCTGGGCCTGGAGCGACGTCGAGCGGGTGGCCGGCTGAGCGACCCCGTCGGCCCGGCGGCCGAGTCCAGGCCGGGGCCAGGCCGCGTCAGGCAGCGGCTGCAGCCTCGATCACGCCGGCCGATCTCGCGGCCCGCCGCGGACCCCGTCAGGCCGTGGCCGCCGCCTCGATCGCGGTGTCAGCCGCCGCCCGCATCACCTCGGCGATCTCGTCGAGCTGCGCCTCGGTCGTGACGAACGGCGGCCCCACCATGACGATGTCGCCGTCGACGCCGTTGGCGTTGCCGGTGCCCGAGTAGAACAGCACGCCCCGGTCGCGGCCGGCCGCGAGCACGCGCTCGGTGACCTGCATCGAGCGCGGGAACGGCTCCCGCGTCTCCCGGTCGGCAACCAGCTCGATGGCGGCCATCAGGCCCGCCCCGCGGACCTCGCCCACGTGCGGATGTCCGGCGAACGCCCGTTGCATGACGTCGAGCAGCAGGTCGCCCTTGTGGGCGCTCGCCGCCACCAGGTCCTCTGCGCGCAGGATCCGGAGCACCTCGCGCGCCACGGCCGCACCCACCACCGAGTGCGAGTAGGTGAACCCGTGCACGAAGACGCCCCGGCGCTGGATCACCTCGTAGACGGATCGGTCGGCCGCGGCGAATCCGAACGGCCAGTACCCCCCGGTGGCGCCCTTGGCGGCGACCAGGATGTCGGGACGGACGCCGAAGCGCTCCATGGCGAACCAGTGGCCGGTACGCCCGAAGCCCGTCATCACCTCGTCGGCGATGAGCAGCACCCCGTGCCGGCGGCACACCTCGGCGATGGCCGGCCAGTACCCCGGCGGTGGCGCCACCACGCCGAGCGTGGCGCCCACGATCGGCTCCGCGACGAACGCGCAGACGCTGCCGGGGCCGGCCGACTCGATCACGCGGTCAAGTTCGGCGGCCGCATCC
>JAJYGO010000359.1 GCA_021785115.1 Chloroflexota bacterium
CGGCGCCGGCGCTGCCGGCGGGCCCGCGGCCGGCGCGGCGTCGCCCGCAGCGCATGCCGGCGCGGCGACGGCGATCGCCGCCGCCGCGACCAGGACCCTCGTCTTTTCGCTCATCATCGTCCGTTTCCGCACGACGGGCCGATAGCCCGGAGCGGCGCCGGAGTATAGCCCCTGTTGGGGGACGGCCGAGCGCCTCGTTGAAAGGACCTCCGCGGCCTGCGAGAAAACCGCATGGACAAGTCCGCCCGGGGGTCCTCGATGCGTCGAAGCCTCGCCGTGCTCGCCGTCGCGCTCGCGCTGGGGATGCCGCCGTCCGCACACGCGCAGTCGTCGCCGTCGCCCGCCCCTCCCATGACCGGCCTGATCGGGAGCCCCTCGCTCGGTCCCGCCGTGGGCGCGACCGACTACAGCCTCCTCCTCTCGCTCGACATCCCGCCCTCCGGCTACGACGTCGGCCCGCGCGTCAGCGGCGAGGCCATGTACGGGTTCATGGACCTCGCGCCGGCGCTCCGCCTCGACCTCGGCGGGCGGATGGCCTTCGCCTACCACTCCATCAGCGCCTACAGCCCCTACGACGCCGCACTCTGGTCCATGGAGTTCATCCCCGACGCGAAGCTGCGGTACGCCGTCAACGACGACCTGGGCGTCTACGGCGACTTCGGCCTCGGCCTCGCCTTCATGCACCAGGGTCATCCTCCCGCCTACGGCGGCGACGACAACACCGTCGCGCTCGCGGTCCAGTTCGGCGCAGGGGTGGCCTACGCGATCACGCCCAGCATGAACCTGCTCGGCGAGGTGCGGTTCGACGTCTACACCAAGAGCGGCGCAGGGCTGTTCGTGGCCATCCCCACCATCGGCTTCGAGATCCACTGAGGCACGGTCCCGGCGGCGGCCGGGCCTCGACGCGACGGAGCGGGTCCGCTGGCCGTCGCCGGATCGCACGCCTCCCCTCCGCGCGGCCGCGCGGGTAGGCTGTGGCACTTCCACCAGGAGGAATCCCGCATGGAGAAGCGGTATCGGATCGCGCTCATCCCCGGAGACGGGATCGGTCGCGAGGTCGTCCCGGCGGCGGTCGAGGTGCTCGAGGCGGTGGGGCGGCGGCACGCCCTCTCCTTCCAGTGGGTGGAGCTCGACTGGAGCTGCGACCGCTACCGCCGGACCGGCGCGATGATGCCGGCCGACGGCGTGGAGCAGGTGCGTCCCTTCGACGCCATCCTGCTCGGCGCGGTGGGCTACCCCGGCGTGCCCGACCACGTGTCGCTCTGGGGGCTGCTCCTGCCCCTGCGGCGCGGCCTGCGACAGTACGCGAACGTCCGCCCCGTCAAGCTGCTCCCCGGCGTGAAGACTCCGCTCTCCGATCGGACGGCGAAGGACATCGACTTCGTCATCGTGCGCGAGAACAACGAGGGTGAGTACTCGCAGATGGGCGGCCGGATCTACGCCGGCACCGACGACGAGGTCGTGATCCAGGAGAGTGTCTTCACGCGTCGCGGGGTCGATCGGATCGTCGAGTACGCCTTCCGGATGGCCGAGGCGCGCCCCCGGCACCTCCTGGCCTCGGCCACCAAGTCGAACGGGATCTTCCACACCATGCCGTACTGGGACGAGCGCTTCGCCGCCGCCGCCGCTCGTCACCCCGGCATCAGGACGTCACAGTTCCACGTGGACATCCTGGCCGCGCACCTGGTGCAGCACCCCGACTGGTTCGACGTGATCGTCGGCAGCAATCTCTTCGCGGACATCCTCTCGGATCTGGGAGCCGCGGTGGCAGGCAGCATCGGGCTCGCGCCCTCCGCCAACGTGAATCCTGAGCGCGAGTGCCCGTCGATGTTCGAGCCCGTGCACGGCTCGGCCCCCGACATCGCGGGGAAGGGAGTGGCGAACCCCATCGCGCAGGTCTGGTCGGGAGCGATGATGCTGGAGCACCTCGGCCATCCGGACGCGGCGGCGGCGATCCTGCGCGCCATCGAGACCGTGCTCGGGGATCCCGCCTCGCGGACTCGCGACCTGGGCGGGCGCGCCACCACGCGCGAGGCGACGCACGCCCTCATCCAGGCGCTCCCCTGAGCGTCGTCGAAGGAGGCGGTCACCGGGCCGGCACGAGGTGGCGACGACGCTCCGCCGTCACTGCAGGGCCACGGCGACGTCCTCGTGATCGGCGAGGGTGTCGCGGGTCGCCGTCGCCGTAAGAATGCAGGTGCCGGCCGCGGCAGGCGCGGTCCACGTGAAGGAGGCCGTCCCGCCGACGAGGTCGACCGCACTGGCGACGCTCGTGCCGCCGCAGCCATCGGTGAGCAGGACGGTCGCCCCCGAGTCGATCGGCATCGAGTCGAAGGTGACCGTGGCGCCCAGGACCGACTGCGGAGGAACCGCGGGCCGGCAGCTCGCGTCGGCGGCGCTGCGCAAGATCGTACATGAGAGGCCCGCACCGGAGAGGGCGATTGACTGGATGTACGGCACCGGGACAAAGAGCATGGATACCGGTACGGACGCCGACGCCACAGACACAGGTATAGTCAGGCGCGCCACATCGGCGAGGCCATTCGATGTCGCAGTGGCGGTCAAGACGCACGACTCGGCCGTCGCATCAGACCATGTAGTGCTGGCGAGACTTGTCGACGCGAATACGCCACCGCAATTTTGCGACCAGTTATACGAAATCGTGTTCCCGTCGGGGTCATTTGCCGTAACTGAAATGTTCACTATTTCGTTCACCCCTGGCGCCATATTCGATGAAGTTATCGAAGTGATAATTGGCCCATGATCCTGCGGAGGCAGCGGTGTCGCATTATCAAGGAGCTTGATAAAGACCGACGTAGTGCCACGGCTGCTTACGTTCACTGTTGTACTTCCAGTGCCCACCAGGGTAGCGTTAGCATACGCACTTGCAGTGACTATTTGCGGACCCGTGGGAACCAGCACCGTTCCTTCGTAGTCTCCGCTCGCGGAGTTGAGAGCTAAGGACTGGAAGATCGCCGCAGGTTCGACCTCGACCTGAACACGCGTAATTATCGGGCCGCCCGATTGCGTAGTCAGCCTGACAGCCGCGTTTATCGAGCCCAGATTGCCGGTCGCAACAGATCCTGAACTGGTGCCTTGGGTGCCACACGCCGCCGCCAAAGTGACGGTAAGGACAACAACGATCCCAGTTGCCCACCGCCTGGCTGCCGGAGGCACTCTGCCTGTGTCGAACAGCACTTCACCTCTCCTTGAAGGAAATGAACAGGGAGTTGCGACCCGGGCGCTCGACGCAACGACCGTGCCGATCCAAGATCGCTCACGCCCCTGCCTCCAGACACGGCAGGATCGGGGCCCGCGGACTGCGCGAGCAGCCGGGCGAACGTGGTGTTAGAGGACCCGGGGTGGTCCGGGACCAGGAGGACGCGCACCATGCAGGTCGAGCTGAACTACGGGCGGTCGACTCTCCGCGTGAGCCTCCCGGACGATCTGGAGGTCACCATCGTCCGCAAGCCGTCCATGCCGGTCCTCGACGATCCACCGCGGGCGGTGGAGGCTGCGCTGCGGCGGTCGGTGGGCGCCGCGCCGCTCTCCGCGGAGGCGCGCGGGAAGGTGAGCGCCAGCATCCTCGTCTGCGACATCACGCGTCCCGTGCCGAACGGGCTGCTGCTCCCTCCCGTCCTGCGCACCTTGCTTGCGTCCGGGATCGACGCAAGCAGGATCGTGATCCTGGTTGCGACGGGCCTGCACCGTCCGAACGTGGGCGACGAGCTCCGTGAGCTGATCGGCGATCCGTGGGTCCTGAAGACCGTCCGGGTCGAGAACCACGACGCGCGGGACGACGCGGCCCACGTCGACCTGGGCCACACGCCCAGCGGGACCCCGGTCAAGCTCGACCGGCGCTTCGTGGAGGCCGAGCTCAAGATCGTGACGGGCCTGGTGGAGCCCCACTTCATGGCCGGCTACTCGGGCGGTCGCAAGGTCATCGCACCGGGCGTGGCGCACCGGGACACGATCACCACCTTCCACAGCGCCCGATTCATGGCGCACCCGAGGGCGGACAACTGCGTGCTGGACGGCAATCCGCTCCACGGCGAGCAGCTGGCCATCGCCGCCATGCTGGGCCCGGTGCTCGCGGTGAACACCGTGCTGGACGAGCACCGGCGGCTGTCCTTCGTGAACTACGGCGACGTGGTGGCGAGCCACGCGGAGGCGGTGGCGTTCGCGGAGCGATACGCCGTGGTCCCGGTGGGGCGGCGGTTCAGGACCGTGGTGACGAGCGCCGCGGGCTACCCGCTCGACAAGACCTACTACCAGACCGTGAAGGGCATGGTCTCGCCGCTCGACATCCTGGAGCCCGGCGGAAACCTGGTCGTGGTGTCGGAGTGCTCCGAGGGCATGGGGTCGCGGGAGTACGTCGATGCACAGCGGAGGCTGGTCGCGCTGGGGATCGACGGCTTCCTGGCGGACATCACGCCGAAGCGGTTCGCCGACGTCGACGAGTGGCAGACCCAGATGCAGCTCAAGCCCATGCGCGCTGCGCGGCGCGTCGAGCTCTACGCGCCCTCCCTGGCGGCGCCGGACCGGGCCCTCACCGGCATCCGCATGATCGACTCGGTGGAGGCTGCGGTCATGGAGAGCGTCCGCGAGACGGGAGATCGCCGCGTCGCCGTCATCCCCGAGGGGCCTTACGTGGTTCCCGTCCACCGTCCGGCAGGCACGCCGGCGTGACGGCGCCACGGCCCGCCGCCCGCGGGCCGTGCGACGCTCCCCTCGGACACCGCGACCCCCGCCGGGGCGGGCACGGCACCTCGCTGGCACCGCGCCCGCTGGCGGGTGGGCACGGCGACGCCGCCCGACTACCGCCCGCGGCGCACCTTGCGTGCCGGCTTCCGGGCGACGGCCTTCTTCCCCCGGGCGCGCTTGCGCGCCGCCGCGCCGCGCTTGGCCTTGACCTTCGCCTTGACCTTCGCCTTGACCTTCGCCTTGACCTTCGCCTTGACCTTCGCCTTGACCTTCGCCTTGGCCGCCACCTTCCGGCGCGCGGGAGCCTTCCGGGCCAGCTTCCGGGTGACGCGGCGCTTCGCGGCCTTGTGAACCCTGGCGACGCGCGCCTTCACCTGCTCCACGACTCCCTTCGCCTCCTCGACGACTCCCTTCGCCTCCTCGATGACTCCCTTCGCCTCGGCAGCGACGACCTCGCCGAGGCCCTGCACCTTGTCGGTGACCTGCTCGATCATGCTCTGCAGCTCACCCTGCTTCTGCTCCTCGGTCGTCATCGCGCCTCTCCTGTCATGCGACGTGGAGCCACCCGAACCAGACCGGATGGTTCGCCTTGTACCACTCCAGCACCCGCCGAATCGCCGCCTGCTTCTCGCGCGGCATCACCTTCTCGTCGATGCGACCGAAGTGCACGTGCACCTGGTCGCCCTCGAACTCCAGCGCCTGCGAGATCATGGTCTGCAGCTCGTTCCGGATCCGACCCGAGTCGGAGATCTTCACCGCCCGGCGCGTGTGATCCACACCCGACATGAACCGGACCAGCAGCGGGCTGAAGACGTGCCGCGCCTGCGCGAGCGGCTCCATCAGGCGGAACGTGAAGGAGATCCAGCTCGAGGCCTTGCGGGTGGCCAGCCGCGTCGTGACGCGGTAGACGCCGTCCGCGACCTTCGTCACCCCCCGGGCGCCGCTGTACGGGTCGTCGCACATGTAGCCGATGCTCGCGAGCACCCGCCAGTCCTTCTCCGGGAGGAAGTCGTCCGCGTGCAGCACGCGACGGCCCACCGGCATGTTCGAGGCCGTCGCCTCCTGGATCGCCTCCGTGTAGCTGGCGAGCCTGCCGGCCTCGACCTCGCGCCCGCCCATCAGCTCGCCCACCCGCTGCGCGAAGTCGGCGGCCGTCGGATCGAGCCGCATCAGCCGCCCCTCGGCGTCGCAGGGGAGCTCGAAGCTGGGCGAGAACATCGACATGCTGGCGTCGACGTCGAGCACCTCCGAGAGGCTGGCCGCCTGCATGGCCTCGGCCGTCGCCGCGTAGCCGTCGCAGAGGAACACGTGCGGCTCGCCGCCGGCCCCCTCCCAGCTCCCGACCAGGAAGGTGGGCGCGTAGGTGCCGGAGTCGGTGAACACCTCCAGGCCCGACGGCGCCTTCCACCCGTCCTCGACCAGGTGGACCCCGAGCGCCTTCCACTCCTCCCAGAGCTTCCCGAGGCGGCCGACGCGGCTCTTGCC
>JAJYGO010000059.1 GCA_021785115.1 Chloroflexota bacterium
ATTCTCTGGTCCACGGCGTGGGTCTCCTGATGCGGTTTGCAACTTCCGCCTCGGAACCTACGCCGTCTTCACTTTTCCAGCAGTCTCAGGACGCGACCGGCGTCGGGGGTCGGCGCGTCGAAGAACACGCCACTGACGCCGTCGACCACGGTCTCGGTGGCGCCCCCGGCCCGGAACGCGATCACCGGCTTGCCGGCGGCCATCGCCTCGACCGGCGCGATCCCGAAGTCCTCGACGCCCGGCACCAGGTATGCGTCGCAGCAGCGCAGCAGGTCGACTGCCTCGGCGCGCGGGATGAACCCCCGGAACGCGACGGTCGGCCCGGCCAGTCGGCGGAGCCCGACCAGCTCCGGTCCGTCGCCCACCACGATCAGGGGTCGTCCCAGCTCAGCGCCCGGTATCCGTTCCGGCGAGTCAGGTGACTCTCCGGGTCGCGTTTGCCGTAGGGCACCACGGTGAGCCCGGCGACCTCCGCCGCCGGCCGCTGGATGCGCGTGGCGCCTGACTCCCCAGAGATCCTCGAGCCGGCACGTCAGATGTTGCCGCAGCGTCAGGGGGAGGGTCAGGGTTGCCGGCCAGCCAATCCACAATCCGTTCGGATGGCGTCCGGCAGAAAGCGATAGCCCACCCGCGGGAGTTGGGCGAGCAGAGCACGCCAGGGTGAAAGCCGCATCCCGGAGGTGCGCAGCCCTGACCACGGGCCGCCCGTCCGGCCACCCACGACGGCGAGTGCGAACCGAGCCCATAGCACGCGACGCCAGCAAGCAGCGTAGGTGCGCACGCGAAGCCGCGTGTGCCAATCCACTGATCGTCGAATAGCGCGCTGGTCCTCTCTGGCAAGCTGCTCTCGCTGCGCCGTGCTGAGCGCCGCTGCGTGGTGACGTTCAATCGCGAGAAACTCATCCAGACGTTCAACGGGGAACAGGCGGCCGAGACGAAGGAAGTATTCCCGATCGCCTACGAAGCGCAGGTTCGCGTCGAATGGGCCGATTGTCTCCCACGCCGAACGTCTCCAGAAGACCGTGGGCTGAACGATCAAGCCCGCCCACGGCCCCGCCGCCGCGACGATCGAGCGCCGGAACGGTGGCTGGAATACGGCGTACTGCGCACCGGTCGACAACTCGACCGTGATCGAGTCCCCGAATACCGCCCCCGCCTTCGGCCGACGAGCAAGGCCCGCGACGGCGGCCGCAACTGTCCACGGAAAGTACAGATCGTCGCTGTTCAGGTACGCCAAGATCGACCCAGAGGTGATCGCAAGTCCCTTGTTGATCGCGTCATACATGCCAAGATCCGGCCCGCTGATCCACCGAATGCGGCCGGTCTCGCCCCAGCGCCTCAGAATCTCAAGCGTGCCGTCGTTCGATCCACCATCGACCACGATATGCTCGATCGGCTCATACGTCTGCCCGGCTACCGAGGCGAGGGCATCCTCAATGAACCCGGCCTGGTTGAGGGTCGGCGTAACGATCGAGACGATCGGTCGCTGGTCGGTCACGTCCTGGCGATCATCGCATGCCGGTGAGCCATTGGGCTTTGAACAAGGCGGGCAGGCTTAAGACAAGGTCGTCGGTGTGGCGCACGGCGCGTGCTACCTTCTATTGACCCGAGCCGAGGGAACTCGTTATGGGGCCACGTCGGCAGAGACGAAAGGCGGGCAAGATCGACTGCGTCACCGCGAATTCGACGGCGGGATTCGGCCTGGAGCCTAGCGTCCGCAGCGCGATCGAGCCCCGACCAACGGACGATGCCGTCCCGCGAGCCGTGAACGACGCCGGGGGCCCGGCTCGCTTTGTGATGGTTCTACCCGACTACCCATGGCCAACCACGAGCGGAGGACGGCTTCGGGCCGCGGCAATCCACGACATGCTGGCCGAGCGGGGTCCTGTGACTGTTCTCGCGTTCGATCGTCCGGATCCGCGCTTCCCAGCTTGGGAGGAGGCGGTGGTGCGCCACTCCCGACGACGTCAACAGACGGCGCTGCGTGTTGCAGACCTAGGAATAGGCGCGGTACTCGGACGACACGTGGTGCTTCAGCGCGCGGTCCGTGCCGGTCTGCCAACCGCCCTGCAACAAGTCCAGACTGCCTTGGCAGCCGACGTCGTGGTACTGGCGCGTCCGTGTCTTGGTCCCTTCGTGGACGCGGCGAGGACGCACGGCGCCGCGGTTGTCGCGGACGCGGACGAGAGCCTCGCGGTCATGAACCGACGGGTACTTCGCGCGGGCCCCAGCATCGCCACTCGGCTGCGCGCGGCGATCGATCTGCTCTCGGTTTCGCGGATGGAGCGACGCGATTACGCCCGGGTGGACCAGGTCTGGGTGTCATCGAACGTCGAGTTGGCCAGGCTCTCGGGTTCCGTCCCCGCCGACCGACTGCATGTGGTGCCGAATGTCGTCCCGCGCCCGGCAGATGCCATCCGCGATCGTGGGATCAACGCGGTGGCCTTTGTGGGAGCCTACGACTACCCGCCCAACGAAGCCGCGGCGCTGGAGCTGATGGGCAGCATCATGCCGACGATCAGACGGGCAGGCGGACCCGACCGGCTGGTCCTGATCGGCAGGAGTCCCACACCCAGGATGCAGCGCGAGGCCGCACGGAGTCCCGGGACTACTGTGACCGGGACGGTGGACGTGGTGCTGCCGCACCTCGAGGCGGCTGGGGTGCTGGTGGTCCCCCTTCGTTCGGGGGCCGGCACTCGCGTCAAGATCCTCGAGGCAGCGGCAGCCGGCATCCCGGTGGTGACAACCCGGCTTGGCCTTGAAGGGCTCAGCCTGACGCCCGGCGAGCACGTGGTCCTGGCGGAAACACCACAGGAGTTCGCACGGGCCGTGGTGAGTCTGCAACAGGACCGCGATCTCCGATGTGCGCTGACATCCGCAGCCCGGGACGCGGTCCTGGCTACCTTTGGGCCGGGCCACCTGCGGCGGGCGATGGACGCGGCGCTACTGGATCTTCGTCCAGGTGCGTCGCCTCCTCGCGCCACGGGCGACCAGTCTCCGGAGGCCAGCACGGTCATCCAGATTTGCGACATCGCGGTGAACAACATCGGCTTCGGGGAGGCGGTGGCCCTGATAGCGCAGTGGGCGAGAGAGCGATCGGGAGGCTACGTCTGCACTCCGAACGTGGATCACGTCGTAAAGGCACGCGCCGATCAGGCCTTCCGAGCCGCGCTGGCAGGTGCTCGCCTGCGAGTTCCTGACGGAATGTGGATCGTGTACGGGTCTCGAATCGCAGGCACGCCTCTGCGCGGCACCGTCACTGGACGTCTGCTCCCCGAAGCCGTGGCAAGCGTCTTGGCGAATGATCCCGTGGCCATCGCGCTGTTCGGCGGACCGCCAGGGACCGCGGAGGTGGCTGGGGCACAGATGCGGCGCCGGGGTGTGCGAGTGGCAGAGGCGTTGAGTCCGTCCGCGGCGCTTGTCATCGGCTCACCTGAGGACGAAAGAGCCGTCTGCCGCCTTCGCGAGTCAGGTGCGGCTGTCGTGTTTGTCGGGCTGGGCGCTCCGAAGCAGGAACTCTGGATGCGCGCGCACGCGGGCGACTTACCGGGTGTCGTGCTGGTAGGCGTGGGAGCCGCGATTGACGTGCTCGCCGGGCGAGTCCACGCTGCCCCTCGGTGGATGACGCTCGTCGGATTGGAGTGGGCCTACAGACTTGCGCACGAGCCGCGCAGGCTGGCTCGTCGCTATCTGTGGGATGACCCTCGATTCCTCTGGTGGATGTTGCTATCGAGGGCCCGGAGGCCCAAGTCAGCGTAGAGACCGTCGATCCGATTGGCTAGCTTCTCGATAGCGTAATCTTCGGCGCGAGATCGAGCCGGCATCGCAGCCACGAGGCCTCGTCCGGCCAGCACCTCCGCGATGGCCACGGTCGCATCCGGCGTGTCAAAGTCCACGACCGTCCCGAATCGGCCGCCGCCGAGGATCCGCGAATACGAGGAGATGCCGCTCGCCACAACTGGGACACCGGCTGCCATGGCTTCCACCAGTGTCAGGCCGAACCCCTCTGCACGACTTGGGAATACGGCGGCAGCCGCTGTACCCAGTAGGCGCTCCAGGTCACCCTGCGTGTACCTACCCGACCAACGGATCCGCTCGGCAATGCCAAGCCGCTCAGCCCGATGTTGCAGGTCGGTGCGGTGGCATCGAGGACCGTCGCCCGCGACCGTCAGCGTCCACTCTCCGGGCAGCTCACCCAGGCGATCCATGAGGCGATCCAGCCCCTTGTTCGCGTCGATGCGACCGAAATAGAGCAGAGCGCCAGGATGAGGGTTGCGCCGGACCCGGCGATACGGACGAAGGTCGATCGCGGCGTCGAGCTGTCGGACTCGCCGAGCGAGGGGGGTCGCGTGAACCTTCACGAGTTCGGCATCCGACGGACTTACCGCGATGATGGCAGCATCGGCCAAGCGGAGAACCGGCGTGTAATACGCGGCGAACACCAGGTTCTTCAACCAAGCCAGACTGGTTGTGTGGAACACAAGACCGTGCGTGTGGACGATCAGAGGTCGACCCAGCTCTCGCGCCGCCACCGCTGAGGCACCGAGCATGAACCGCAGGTCATGGATGTGAACCACTTCCGATCGGCGGATTTCCCGGATCAACGCCAAGGGATCCCAAGTCACTGCCCAACGCCGTCCGCCGGTGCCGCGTAGCCTCTCGACGTGCACACCGTCATGGTCTCCACGACGGGGGAGTCGTCCCGACACGACCCCGGTGCAGTCGCGATCCAGCGTCACAACACGCACTTCGTGGCCGCGCCGCGCCTGAGCCGAGGCCAAGTCGTGAACGTATCGTTCCGTCCCACCCTCGAGCGGCACGAAACGACGGACCACGTGCAGGACGCGCACTTCCGCCCCCTCGCCCCCCTCAGCGGCCACCGCGCGGCCGGCCGAATGTGATGGCAGCCTCGATGAACTCGCCCTGGTTGAGCGAGGGCGTGACGATGGAGACGAGGGGCAGTGTCATCGCGATCACCAAGTGTGTCACGTCGAGTAGCCCGTCGGTAGGGTTGCCGGTGTCCCTCCGGTGGGTGCGACAATCCGCGGCAGTGAACGCCGAGATGCCGAGCCCGCCCCTCGCAGCCACCGTCGAGATCCGCCCGCGCCCGGGCTGGGCGGCCCTCGACCTTCGCGAACTCTGGGCCTACCGCGAGCTCCTCTACTTCTTCGTCTGGCGCGACCTCAAGGTCCGCTACAAGCAGACGGCCTTCGGCGCGGCCTGGGCCGTGGCCCAGCCGTTCCTGCTCATGGTGGTCTTCACGCTCTTCCTCGGGCGCGTCGGCGCACTCAACCCGGGGAGCACCCCGTACCCGCTCTTCGCGTACAGCGCGCTCGTCCCCTGGACACTGTTCTCGGCCAGCCTCATCGGCGCGTCCGACAGCCTGGTCGACTCGGCCAATCTGCTCCAGAAGGTCTACTTCCCGAGGCTGCTGCTGCCGGCGGCGGCGGTCGGCTCGTTCCTCCTCGATTTCGTGATCGCGATGGCACTGCTGGCGCTCCTGATGCTGTACTTCGGGGTGTGGCCCACGGTCGACGTGGTCTGGCTGCTCCCGCTGACGGTGCTGGCCGTCGCCACGGCGCTTGCCGTCGGGGTCTGGCTGTCGGCCATCAACGTCCGGTACCGGGATGTCCGGTACGCGGTGCCCTTCATCGTGCAGCTCTGGCTCTTCGCGTCGCCGGTGGCCTATGCCGCCTCGATCGTCCCGTCGAAGTGGCAGTTCGTCTTCCAGCTCAACCCGATGACCGGCGTGGTCGAGGGGTTCCGCTGGGCCCTGCTCGGCGGCTCGGCCCCGCCCGTCGGGGCGATGCTCGTGTCCACCGTGGTGACCGCGCTCGTCCTCGCGACCGGGCTGGCGTACTTCCGCCGCACCGAGCGCACCTTCGCCGACGTGATCTGACGTGAGCGACGTCGTCATCTCGGTCGAGGGGCTCGGGAAGCGGTACCGGATCGCGCACCAGCGTGACGGCTACGGGCGGCTGACCGAGTCGCTGCAGAACGCCATCCTCGCTCCCGTGGACCGGCTGCGCGGCGCGCGGCCGCAGACCAGCGAGTGGATCTGGGCCCTCCGCGACGTGTCCTTCGAGGTCCACCGCGGTGACGTCGTCGGGGTGATCGGCCGGAACGGCGCCGGGAAGACCACGCTGCTCAAGGTGCTGTCCCGCATCA
>JAJYGO010000123.1 GCA_021785115.1 Chloroflexota bacterium
GTCCAGGCACACGTCCTCCCGGTAGCGCGCGCCGATGAGCTGCACGGCCTGCGGCAGGCCGTCGGCCACCCCCACCGGGACCGCCACCGACGGGAGCCCGAGGGCGTTCACGGCCACCGTCATCCGCAGGCTGCCGAGGACCGCCGCGGCGCCCTCGGCCGTCAGGTCCGCTCCGACCTCGAAGGGCGGGGAGGTCCCGATGGGGGCGAGGACCAGCGCGTGGTGGGCGAGGAACTCCGACCACTCGCGGAGCAGCCCCTGGCGGGCCATGAGGGCCGCCCCGTAGATGCCGAGGTCGACGACGGGAAGCAGCCCGACCGCGATGGTCAGGAACTGCGCTGCGCCCGCGCCGAGTAGCGGCTCGATCATCGGCCATGTGAGCCCGAGGTCAGCCGCGATGAACTGGCCCCAGAGCTCCGCAGCCCGCGCGACCGAGGGGGGTTCGGCCTCCTCCACGACGTAGCCCGCGTCGGCAAGCTCGCGCGCCGCGCGGTCCAGCCCGTCGGCGACCTGGGGGTCGACGCCGAGCCCCGCCGGGTCCCGCACGAGCGCCACCCGCACCGGGGAGTCCGGGGACGGCCCGGCCAGCGGGGCAGGCGAATACCACGGATCCCGGGGGCTCGGGCGGCTCATCACCTCGAGCGCCAGGCGCAGGTCGCCGACGTGACGGGCCATCGGGCCCTGCACGTTGAGCAGCTGGGTCCCCATGGGCGAGTCGACCGGCTCGATCGCCGTCGCCTGCGGGATCCGGCCGAGCGTCGGGCGCAGCGCGGCCGTCCCGCAGCACTGCGAGGGCCACCGCAGCGACCCCCCCAGGTCGTTCCCGACCCCGAGCGGGGTCATCCCGGTGGCCAGGGCAGCGGCCTCACCGCCGCTCGAGCCGCCCGGGGTCCGGGCCGGGTCCCACGGGTTCAGCGTGGCTCCTCGCAGGCCGTTGTCGGTGTGCCAGCGCAGGGCGAAGTCGGGCATGTTGGTGCGCCCGACGGGGATCGCCCCTGCCGCCCGCAGGTGGGCCACCTGGGGCGCGTCGTGTGGCGCGACCGTCCCCGCGAGCGCCGTCACCCCCCAGGTGGTCGCGGTCCCGGCCACGTCGACGTTCTCCTTCACGGTGATCGGCACGCCGTGCAGCGGGCCCGTCGCCTCGCCCCGGGCCTGGCGGTCGTCCGCGTCGGCGGCGCCGGCCATCGCCTGGTCGGCCATGGTGACCACGATGGCGTTGAGCCGGGGGTTGACCTCCTCGATGCGGGCGAGGTGCGAGGCGACCACCTCCCGGCTGGAGAGGTCCCCGCCCCGGATCGCCGCGGCCAGCTCGCCGGCACCCATCCGCCATGGCTCGGTCATGTCATCCCCCTTGCGTCGCGCTCGGCCGGAACCCGGCTGCCCGACGGAACGATCCTCCGTCCTCCCCGAGACCGGCCCGGGGCCCGGTGATTGTGGGGTATGCCGCCGCGGGGAGCAACCGGCAGGGCCCGTGCCGCCGATGACCCACATGGGAGTTCGGCCGGAGCATGTCGCCCCGGCCGAGGGGTGTCCCGGTAGTCCCTTCGGCCTCCCCCAGCCGCTTCGAGAAATCACCCGGCGGCCTGCTACCCCCGCTCGATCGCCGGGCCGATACCGCTTCCGTCCGGGACGTTCTCCGAGAACGAAGGGAGTCCTCGAATGGCAGCGCTCCGTGAGAAGCTCGGCGCTCGGGTCCAGCCCTTCCTGGAACCGGGGGAGCGGATCGAGCAGGTCTTCCTCGCGCAATCCGGGCCGAATCCCAATCTGGTGTTCCTGACGTATCTCGCCGTGTTCTTCAACAGGTACCGGGTCGTCGCGGTGACCGATCGTTCCATCGTGGTGCTCGGCGCAAGCCTCTGGCGCCCGGCTTCCCCGAAGGAGATCGGGGCGCGGCTGCCTCGGCAGCTCCAGCTCGGCCCGATGTCTGGTGCGCTGTGGTCCCGGACGAACCTGCCCGGCGACAAGCCGACCTGGGTGCATCGGCGCTTCTACCGCGACGTCGAGGCGGCCGACGCGGCGCGACTCAAGGCGGATGATCGCATCGAGGCCTGAGGCGGTCGTTCGCCCCGGTCGGCCACTGCCCGCATCGAACCACGCACGACGAGATCGATGCGGTGGCGAACGACTCGCCGAACTCCGCCTTCGACGCGGCGGGTCAGCTCACCTGGGCGCCTCGGCCGGGCGGTCCCGTTTGCGCGGCTCGGCCGGCCCGGCATAGGCTCGCCTCCTTGACGTCGAAAGGGGGCGGGATGTCTTCGATCGTGCCGCGTCGGGCGCTCACTCGCGTCGCCGCGAGCATCACCGGGCTCGCGCTGGTGGCGGCGCTCGCGCTCGCGAGCGTCGCGGCGGCCTCCCCGCGCGAGGAGGGAGGCGGCGGGCGCCTGCGCCACATCTTCGTGATCATGCTCGAGAACACCTCCCGGACGGCCCTCGTCGGGGACCCGAACGCGCCCTTCATCACCCACCTCGCGACCACCTACGCGCAGGCGACCAACTACGACGGCGTCACCCACCCGAGCGAGCCGAACTACGTGGCCGCGATCAGCGGCTCGAACTGGTTCGTGAACGACGACGACCCCGCCAACACCTTCGACCACACGAACCTCGTGGACCAGCTCGAAGCCCACCACCTCAGCTGGGCGGCCTACATGGATGCCATGCCGGAGGCGGGCTTCACCGGCACCCAGTGGCCCTCCAACGCGGGCCTGTACGTGAACAAGCACAACCCCTTCGTGCTGTTCACCGACATCCTGTCCGACCCGGCGCGCCTCGCGCACATCAAGCCCTACACGAGCCTCGCCGGGGACCTGCGGAGCGGCCACGTGGCGAGCTTCGTGTGGATCACGCCCGACACGTGCAACGACCTGCACGGGGGCGTCTACGTGGCGGTGGCGGGCCACCCGGAGACGCCCTGCCCCTACCCCTCGACGAACTCCCCGACCGACCCCGCCCAGGTGAAGCTCGTGCAGCAGGCGGACGCGTTCGTCAGGGGAGCCGTGACCGAGATCATGGCGAGCCGCGTGTGGAGGCAAGGACACGCCGCGATCTTCATCGTCTCCGACGAGGGCAGCTACGACAGCTCCGGGGGCAGCCTCGCGAACGACGGGTGGCTCTCCACGGCCGGGTGCTGTGACTCTCCGGTCCTGCCGCCCGGCTACCAGTTCCTGAACTCCTCGGGCACCCCCGACGGCAACGTGTGGCCCGGGGGCACCTACGGGGGCGGCAACGTGCCCGCGATCGTGGTCTCAACGGGCGGCCCGCGCCACTTCACGACCGGCCTCGCCTACAACCACTACTCGCTGCTTCGCACCATCGAGGCGAACTGGAACCTCGGCTACCTCGGGAACGCCTCGGACGCCGCGCAGGTCCAGGCGATGACCCCCTTGCTCGGAGGCTGATCCGCAGCGCGGCCGTCCGGACCGGCGGGTGCCGCTGCCGACGGTCTGGAGGGCCGGAATCACCCGATCCAGTGATGCGGCCGGGCACGTCCTCGGCGAGAATCCGACGTGGGGCGTGACGCTCCCGGGCCCGGGTGGCGGTGCGCCTGCTTCCCCTTCTGCCGGGTCCGACGCGGCTTGCCTGGTTCGTCGTGATCGCCGTGGCCGGTGTGTGGATGTGGAGGGCTCGGGTGGGGACGCGCGCGGCGACCGCGGTCGTGCCGCAGCTCGTCGGCGCCTCGATCGCGAACGAGCTCCGGCGCTCGAGGCCCAGCTCGACCGGGAGCGCCAGCGCATCATCGGGCAGGGAGCGACCGGGGACTTCCACGAGGGCGTCGTCGCGTTCGTCGAGAAGCGCCGGCCGCGGTTCCCGGCCTCTCGCGAGCCGTGGGAAGTGGGGAGAGCCTTCCCGCGAACGAAACCCAGGGCCAAAGGGCCCGGGTGAAGCGGGGCTTTCGTCACTGCTTGGCGCACCGGGGGCGGGGTACAGCCAAGCGATCGATTGTCCCGTATGCCCGCGGGAGGTGGAGGGATGGCACCAGAAGAGGAAGCGCAGGTCTCCGAGGCGCAGATCGCCGTTCACTGGCGAGAGGAGGACTACTACTATCCCCCTGCACGGTTCATCGCGCAGGCGAACGCCGCAGACCCTGCCATCCTCGAGCGGTTCAGCGAGGGGCGCTTCCCCGAGTGCTTCAAGGAGTATGCGGACCTGCTCAGCTGGGACGCCTATTGGCACACGACGCTCGACACGAGCAACCCGCCGTTTTGGAAGTGGTTCGTGGGCGGACGGCTGAACGCCTCCTACAACTGCGTCGACCGCCACCTCGCCGGAAGCCGCAACAAGGCTGCGCTCATCTGGGTGCCCGAGCCCGAGGCCGAGGAGCCCAAGGCCATCACCTACGGGGAGCTCCACCGGCGCGTGAACGAGTTCGCGGCGCTGCTCCGGGACTTCGCCGGCGTGCAGACGGGCGACCGCGTGACCTTCCACCTGCCGATGGTCCCCGAGCTCCCCGTCTCGATGCTCGCCTGCGCGCGGCTCGGCGTCATCCACTCCGAGGTGTTCGGGGGCTTCAGCGGCGCCGCCTGCGGCGAGCGGATCGCGGATTCCGGCAGCCACATCCTGGTGACGATGGACGGCTACTACCGAAACGGCGAGCTCGTCGACCACAAGGCCAAGGCCGACCAGGCGCTTGCCCGGGCGAGCGAGGAGGGCCATGAGGTCGACAAGGTGCTGGTCTGGCGCCGCCACCCCGGCCAGTACGCGTCGAAGAGCCCGATGGTCGAGGGGCGGGACTTCTTCGTCGACGAGCTCCTGCCGGGCTACCGCGGCGCGGTGGTCGAGCCCGTGTCCATGCCGGCCGAGGCGCCGCTGTTCCTCATGTACACGAGCGGGACGACCGGCCGGCCGAAGGGCGCCCAGCACAGCACCGGCGGCTACCTCGCCTACGTGACCGGCACCTCGAAGTACTACCAGGACATCCACCCCGAGGACACCTACTGGTGCTTCGCCGACATCGGGTGGATCACCGGGCACTCCTACATCGTCTACGGGCCCCTCGCGCTCGGGACGACGAGCGTGATGTACGAGGGCGTGCCGACCTATCCGGATCCCGGCCGTCCCTGGCGGATCGCCGAGCGGCTCGGTGTGAACATCTTCCACACCGCGCCGACGACGATCCGCATGCTTCGAAAGCTCGGCCCCGCCGAGCCGAACAAGTACGACTACCACTTCAAGCACATGACGACGGTCGGCGAGCCGATCGAGCCCGACGTCTGGCGCTGGTACCACGACGTCGTCGGCAAGGGCCAGGCGGTCATCGTCGACACCTGGTGGCAGACCGAGAACGGCGGGTTCCTCGGCAGCACCCTGCCGGCCCTGCAGCCGATGAAGCCCGGGAGCTGTGGCCCCGGGGTCCTCGGGATCTACCCCGCGATCTATGACGAGAACGGTGAGTCGGTGGAGGCCGGAAGCGGTCGGGCCGGCAACATGTGCATCCGCAACCCCTGGCCCGGCATCTTCCAGACGATCTGGGGCCAGCCGGAGCGGTTCGTGCAGATCTACTACGAGAAGTACGCCAGGAACAAGGAGAGCACCGACTGGCGCGACTGGCCCTACTTCTCCGGCGACGGCGCGGTGCAGGCGGCCGACGGCTACTTCCGGATCCTCGGGCGGGTCGACGACGTGATCAACGTGGCCGGCCACCGGCTCGGGACCAAGGAGCTCGAGTCCGCGACCATCACGGTCGAGGAGGTGGCGGAGGCCGCCGCGGTCCCGGTGATGGACGAGCTCCGTGGGCGGGCCGTCGAGATGTACGTCTCGCTGAAGCCCGGGATCGCCCCGAGCAAGGAGATCGAGGAGAAGGTGACCAAGGCGATCGAGACCGAGATCGGCAAGATCGCACGACCGAAGAACGTGTGGATCGTGCCCGACATGCCGAAGACGCGCTCCGGCAAGATCATGCGGAGGGTCATCGCCGCCGTCTCCAACTTCACCGATGTCGGGGACACGACGACGCTCTCCAACCCCGAGATCGTGGACGACATCCGCCATCACGTGCAGGGCGAGAAGGTGGCCCGGGGCGAGGTCCCGCGCGAGCTCTCGCCGCAGGAGGCCGAGGAGATCAAGGCGTTCGGCCGCGCCGAGTAGCCGGTCGAGTGCGTGAGGTGGCGATGGAGATGACCCAGCAGTACCTCGCTGGGGAGCTGTCGCTGCGGCT